>NZ_JAZHFR010000006.1:0-81339 GCF_036541385.1 Comamonas sp. GCA5
GTTCTGCGGGCGATCTCCCGGATGGACAGGTGCTCACGCAGAGCCCAGCGCCTGATGACACTCAAAGTAGCCACGTCAATCACTCCTGGTCTCCTGCTGCACATAAAAGCAGCAGGCTAGGGTTAATGCGTGGGTCAGATTGAGATGGAAAAACCGGGGGCTAGTGGGTCACTTCTGGATGGAAATCAACAGTGTGGCTGTTCGATCGTCGCTGCGTGAAGCCAGACAAGGCCAACGCCAGCGCGCTGGCGCTGCTGCCCAGGGATTCCGCTCACCGGCTCGACCGGCTGTGGACCCTGGTGCAGGACACCTGCCCGCTGCCACTGCTCGACCACTGGCGCGACACCGTGCTGGAGCTGTTGCAGACACGGCGGATGCTGACCGGTCTTCCCTTGGCCCTCGGGCCGCTGGAAGGCCATCGGCTGGCCCTCGATGTCCCGGCGCTGACGAAGGCGCTGGGCGAGCTGATCCGCAACGGCACCCTCGGCGCCACGCAGTACGAACTGGCCGCGAAAGCACCGCTTCGGCGTGTGGCGTGAGCCATCCCCACGGGCATGCGCGCCGCGCGTGCCCGCCTTCCCTCATCCATCACCAGGAGAAATCCATGGCACTCATGTTTCCGCGCTTGGCGCGCAATTTCATTCGTAACGGCTACTTCCCCACCGACGAGCCGACGCTGGAGCGGACCTTGTCCGCGCTGGCGCCGTCTCCCGGCGCCATGTCCATCCTTGATCCCTGCGCCGGCGAAGGCGTGGCGATCGCCGAAGCCGCCCACGCCCTTGGGCGCGAGCAGGTCCAGGCCTTCGCCGTCGAGTACGACGCCGAGCGTGCCCGCCACGCACGGCAACTGGTCGATCGCTGCATCCACGGTGACCTGATGGACACGCTGATCTCGCGCCAGTCCTTCGGGCTGCTGTGGCTGAACCCGCCGTATGGCGACCTGAGCAAGGACGTGAACGGCAACATCGGCTATCAGGGCCAGGGCCGTGCACGGCTGGAAAAGCTGTTCTATCAGCGCGCGCTGCCGCTGCTGCAGTACGGCGGCGTGCTGATCTTCATCGTGCCGTCCTACGTGCTCGACGCCGAGCTGGTCGGATGGCTGACGCGCCACTTCGCCGACCTGCGCATCTACCGTGCGGTGGAAACGCAGTTCAAGCAGGTGGTGATCTTCGGTCGCAGGATTCGTCAGCGCGACCAGGCGTTGGAGTCGGTCAAAGCCGTGCGCGGTCTGCTGCTGCAGATCGGACAGGGCGACGCCGAAGCCGATGAGCTGCCGCTCGAATGGCCGTTCCTGCCGTACACCGTCCCTGCCAGCCCGGCCGAGCCGGAGCACTTCTGTCGCGTGACGATGGAGCCCGAGCAGTTCGCCGATGAAGTCGGCCGGCTACAAGGACTCTGGCCGGCGCTCGATATGCACCTGGGCGCCGCGCAGCAATCGCTGCGTCCGCCCGCGCGGGCCTTGTCGCACTGGCATCTCGCCCTGGCTTTGGCCGCAGGCGCGATCTCCGGCGTAGTGAAGTCCAAGAGCGGGCGCGTGCTCGTCGTCAAAGGTGATACCCACAAGGAGAAGACCCTCCAGACGGAATACACCGAACGCGACGATGGCTCCGTGGCCGAGACGCGCATCCTCACCGACAAGTTCGTGCCGGTCATTCGTGCATGGGACTTGACGCTGGGCTCGCCCACGTGGGGCGAAGTGCTGACCATCCGCTGATCCCTGTTCCCTGACGGTTCGCCGTCGCTTTCATCCACCCACCGGGGTCACGTTGCCCCGATGGGGTGCCGTGGCCCCTTCTTCCAGAAGGAGAAACCACCATGGCACTCGCAATCCTCAACCGCGCGTCACAAGCACGCTTTTCGCCCGGGCAGGTGGTCATGACCGCCGGCGTCGACGAGCTGGTCCGACAGGGCCGGCTCAACCCCACGCCGTACCTGCGCCGCCATCTTCATGGCGACTGGGGCGACCTGAGCGACGACGATCGGCGATTGAACGACGCTGCGCTGCAATCCGGTGAGGATCGTCTGTTTTCGTCCTACCAGGTCACGCGCGACCTGAAGCTTTGGATCATCACCGAATGGGATCGCAGCGTCACCACGCTGCTGTTGCCCAGCGAATACTGATCCGCATCCAGCGGCACCTACAGTTTTCTTTGCCGCTTCTTTCTTCCCACCCAGGGGCATGTCACCGCCCCGTGGGGGAGGTGCATGCCCCATTGCTCTGGAGCATCACCATGTCCCTCGATCTCGAAACCGTTCCCGAAACCGCTGTGCAGCGCGACCTCCTCGAAGCGGCCGCTTCACCCCTCACGCTCAGCCTGCAGGACTTCGTGTCCGAGTTCGGCGACGAGTTGCTCGACTCGCTCAACCGCGCCAATCCTCCGGTCTACACCGGCCAAGTGCGGGTGCATCGGCAACTGATCCTCGCCGCGCTGAAGCGCAAGCTGTTCCCGGCGCAAGCCGATGTGGTCCACGCCGTCACCGAGCTGTTGGTCGACCGCGGCGAACGTGCCGCGATCGTCAATGGCGAGATGGGCTGCGGCAAGACGACGGTGGGTATTGCCACCGCCGCCGTGCTCAACGCCGAAGGTTACCGCCGCACCCTGGTGCTCTCGCCACCCCACCTGGTCTACAAGTGGCGGCGCGAAATCCAGGAGACGGTGGCCAGCGCCAAGGTCTGGGTGCTCAACGGCCCGGACACGCTGGTCAAGCTGCTTAAACTGCGCGAGCAGTTGGGCGCGCCGGCCCAGGGCCAGGAGTTCTTCGTCCTGGGGCGCGTGCGGATGCGGATGGGGTTCCACTGGAAGCCTGTCTTCGTTCGGCGGCGCACGCCTCACGGCGACGTGGGGGCCTGCCCGGATTGCGGGCATGTCATCAACGACCTCGACGGCGAGCCGATCAACCCGGTCGAGCTGGAAGCCGAGGAGTCCCGTCGCAAGTGCAGCCACTGCCGTGCACCGCTGTGGTCGTTGATCCGTCCCAGAGGCCTGTCCGCCAGCGACCAGTCCTCGACCGTGCTCAAGGCACTGAAGCGTATTCCAACCATAGGCGAAGTCACCGCGCAGAAGCTGATGCAGAAGTTCGGTGACGCCTTCCTCGCATCGATGCTCGGGGACAACATCCACGAGTTCATCAACCTGATGGATGGCAACGGCGAGCTGGTCTTCTCGGACCGGCAAGCCCACCGGATGGAACGCGCGATGGCCAACATGGAGTTCGGCTTCGGCGAAGGCGGCTACCAGCCGTCCGAGTTCATCAAACGGTACCTGCCGCAAGGCACGTTCGACCTGCTCATCGCCGACGAGGCGCACGAGTACAAGAACGGCGGCTCCGCACAGGGCCAGGCCATGGGGGTGTTGGCGGCCAAGGCGCACAAGACGCTGCTGCTCACCGGCACACTGATGGGCGGCTACGGCGATGACCTGTTCCACCTGCTGTTCCGAGCCCTGCCGGGGCGGATGATCGAAGACGGCTACCGGCCGACGAAGAGCGGCAGCATGACCTCGGCCGCGATGGCGTTCATGCGCGATCACGGCGTGCTCAAGGACATCTATTCCGAGAGCACCGGCACGGCGCACAAGACGGCCAAGGGCACCAAGGTATCGGTGCGCACGGTCAAGGCGCCGGGTTTCGGTCCCAAGGGCGTGCTGCGTTGCGTCCTGCCGTTCACGGTCTTCCTCAAGTTGAAGGACATCGGTGGCAACGTGCTGCCGCCCTACGACGAGGAGTTCCGCGAAGTCGCGATGGACACGGCGCAGGCCTCGGCCTACCGCGATCTGGCGGGTCGCCTGACCCAGGAGCTGAAGCAGGCCCTGGCGAAGCGCGACACGACGCTGCTCGGTGTGGTCCTCAACGTGCTGCTGGCCTGGCCGGACTGCTGCTTCCGGTCGGAAACGGTGGTGCATCCGCGCACGCGCAACACCTTGGCGTTCGTGCCGGCTCAGTTCAACGAGCTGGAGGTGATGCCCAAGGAACGCGAGCTGATCGAGATCTGCAAGCAGGAGAAAGCAGAAGGTCGCAAGACCCTGGTCTATTCGGTCTATACCGGCACGCGCGACACCACGTCGCGCTTGAGGGTGCTGCTGGAGCAGGAAGGCTTCAAGGTGGCGGTACTGCGCGCGAGCGTGGATGCCTCCCGCCGCGAGGACTGGATCGCCGAGCAGTTGGACCGCGGCATCGATGTGCTCATCACCAATCCCGAGCTGGTGAAAACCGGCCTGGACCTATTGGAGTTCCCGACCATCGTGTTCCTCCAGTCCGGCTACAACGTCTATTCGCTGCAGCAGGCCGCCCGGCGCTCTTGGCGCATCGGCCAGAAGCAGCCGGTGCGCGTGATCTACCTCGGCTACGCCAACTCCTCGCAGATGACCTGCCTGGGGTTGATGGCCCGGAAGATCATGGTGTCGCAAAGCACGTCGGGCGACGTGCCGGAGTCCGGGCTTGATGTCCTGAATCAGGACGGAGACTCGGTGGAAGTCGCGCTGGCACGACAGTTGGTGTGCTGAACTTCACTGCTTCACTTCAACGGCCCCTCCGGGGGCCGTTCTTTTTTGGGCATCCTGACGGTGACATCGATCCGGGAAGTGGAAGACAGGGCCTCATCCACCGCCATGGGCCATGCGGGTCGCCTCGTAGGCCTGCATGTGTGCAAGGCTTACCCTCAGCAGCGGCGCATCCAGTCGAGCTTCATGCGCGCGTCGCAGCATGTCCCCAATGATGTGCTCATGCTCGGTGGGGCCACCACGTTGCAGATCGCGCAGCATCGATGCGGTGCCGGTGGACCCGCGCTCGGCCAACGTCGTGAACATGCGGGCATAGGCGTCCTGCGATGGGATGTACCCTGAGGCGGCGGCGGTCGCCACGCATTCGCCAAGCATCTGGCGCACCAGCGCTTCGCCATCTTGTGCCTGCACGATTGCGCCAACGGGCGCGCGCATCAGCGTGGTCATGCCGGCATAGGTCGTGAGGAATACGAACTTCTCCCACATCTCCTGCAGGATGTCCTGGCTCAACACCAGTGCGAAGCCGCCGCGCTCCATCAATCCATGCAGCGCCTGCGCCGCGTCCTGCTGGCTGTGGGTGCGTGCGCCGAGGGCGAGGCGCTGCAGCGTATTGAGATGCTGGATTTCTCCGGCCGGCCGAGCGCAACACCGATATGGCACAGGCCGCCCAGAACGCGCTCGGCGCCGAAGCGCGCATCCAGGTGATCCAGATGCCGCACCCCATTGAGCAGCGGAACGATGCATGTCGAGGGACCGATAGCGGGCGCGATGGCGGCCATCGCGCCCTCAAGATCGTAGGCCTTGCAGGCCAGCAGCACGGCATCCACGGAAGGCGGTGCCTCGACGACTGTTTTCACGGGAAGGGTCAGGTCACCCAAAGGGCTCTTGATGACGAGCCCGGTTTCGGCGAGTTGTGCGGCGCGTCTCGGCCGGACCAGGAAACGCACGTCCAGGCCGGCCGCGGCCAGACGCCCGCCGAAATAGCCTCCGATCCCACCTGCACCCAGCACCAGAAGACGCATGGCCATGCTCCTGTTTGAAGTTGAGAATTTCTACTATAGTAGAAATTCGTGGCGCGATCGATTTCAGCGCCATCGAGACTCCACGCATCCATCCTGACTTGATCGCGGCCCATGCCGAACTCCTCTGCTCCCCAGACCAGGCAGAAAGGTGAGCGCGCCGAAGCGCTCCCAGCCAATCTTCGACGTCTGCGCCTGGAGGCGCAGCTCACCCTCGATCGGCTCGGGGCGTTGTCGGGCGTGAGCCGCGCGATGATCTCCAAGATCGAACGTGGCGCTTCGGTTCCCACTGCCACGGTGCTGGGCAAGCTTGCCGCCGCACTGCAGGTCAGTCTGTCTCAACTCCTGGGGGGATTCCATGCGCGCCAGCCCAGGCTGCATGGCAGGGAGCGCCAGGCGGTCTATCACGACCCCGCTTCCGGCTTTGAACGCCGTTCTCTTTCGCCGCTGTTCGAGGATGGCGCGGTCGATCTGGCCTTCAACGTGTTGCCTCCGGGCAAGTCCGTCGAGTTCCCCCCGCACCATGCGGGCGTGGAGGAGTTTCTCGTCGTGCATGAGGGGGCGCTTACCGTGGTCATCGACGGAAGGCGCTTCGACGTCGCTGCCGGAGATACGTTGTTCTTTCCTTCGGATTGCGTGCATGAGTTCCGCAATGAAGGCGGCGAGCCGGCTGTCTTCTATATCGTGATCAACGATCGGACGCGGCGTTAGGCGGCGAGATCGCCCCGGCCCGACCATTCGCCGCGGCATGATCCCGACATGCATCCTGGCAACCGCGTGGTTGCCGGCATTGCTTTCGGCAAATCGGGAGCCGACGGATTCGCTTTGTTTGCTGTGACAAAGGGCCGGCGCGGCGATGGTGATGGCTCGTTGTTTCAGGACACCGATCCATGCGCCCATCCCGCCAGCCCTTCCGTATTGCCGGACGCAGCCATCTGATCCGTTTGCCCGGCTTGCTCCTGGCCGCCATGGCCAGCGGCTGCGCGATGACGAACGCCGTGCCACCGACGCCCGCATCCAAAGTCACCGACATCGCGCCCGAAGCCGTGATGGAGTTCGTGCCGGTGACGCGGTATGGCCGCTACACCCTGGTTGAACTCGCGCCGACGGCGGCCCAGCACGACCTGTTGCTGCAGGTGGTGGATGTGGAGATCCCCGGCACGCTGGGCGCCACCGTCGGGGATGCCCTCCGGCACCTCGTCCTGCGTTCCGGCTACCGGCTGTGCGATGAGCAGTCCGCCGATCTGTTGGCCTTGCCGCTGCCGGCGGCTCACTACCGGCTCGGCCCGGTCCTGCTGCGCGATGCGCTCTTGACACTGGCCGGCCCCGTCTGGGATCTGCAGGTCGACGACGGTGAGCGGAAGGTGTGCTTCATCCGCAGCCTCAGGGAGGCTCATACGCCGCACGAGCCCAAACCACCGGAAATCAACCGTTCGGCGGAGAGCCCTCCGCTGATCCGGGAGGTTTCGCCATGACCATCCGGGACTCAGCGACGGGCCAGCGCACGACGCTGCTGCGGGTCGCCGCCGCAACCTGGTTGTTGCTCGTCAGCGCGGTGGTGCTGGTGGATCACATGGCCTTGTCCGGGCTGGCTGAACAGACCCAGGCCTTCGCGCCCACCGCGCAGGTGTCCCTGCTCGAATCCCGAGTGGACGGCCTCTCGCATCGGATCGAACAACGCCATACTCAGCCCGCCGCCTTGCCGCAGGCGCGCTACGAGCAGGACACCGCGGCGTTGGACCAACGGCTGGCGGCGATCGAGCTGGCGCAGGCCCATCACGCCGCGACCGATGCGCTGCACGCATTGGAAACCCGCGTCGCGCGACTGGAAGCCCGCCCGGTCTCGCGCCAGCCCAAGCTGCCCGCACCACGGCCATCCCAACCTGTGGCGGCCCAACCCAAGCCTGTTGAGCCTTCATTCCGCCTGATCGGAGTGGAACTGCGTGCGGGAGAACACTTCGTGTCGGTGATGCCTGCCGATGGCACCGGGCTGGCCGATGTCCGCCTGCTGCGCGCCGGAGAGTCGGAGGGTGGCTGGCGACTGGACGGGATCGAGCGCGATGGCGCCGTCTTCCGGCAGGGAGACGAGATCCGCAGGCTGCCCATCCCGCCCCGATAAGGAGGCCCACACCGATGGTCCCGCGCCACTTGACCCCGCCGTTGCTGGTTGCATTGCTGGCCGCCTCCGCCATGCAGGCGGCGCTCGCGCAGCCCACCGGCGCAACCACCGCGACCAGGACGGCGCCGAGCCGTGAAGCGCCTGCGGCCATCGCTCGCAGCGACGAACAGCGGGCGCAGGACTGGGGGCTGCGCACGGATGAATGGACGCGCTATCGCGAGTTGATGCAGGGGCCGCTGGGCGTCTACTCGCCCAGCCTCGACCCGCTCACCGCCCTTGGCATCGAAGCACGTTCCGACGAGGAGCGCCGCCGCTACGCGGAATTGCAGGTTCGGGCCGAAGCCCGGCGGGTCGAGAAGACGCTGGCCTACCAGCGTGCCTACGACGCCGCCTGGCAACGGATCGCGCCGGGCATGGCGAGGGTCAACCTACCCGGGGCCAAGCCGACCGGCGCGGGCACCGCCATCGCATCAGGCACCGACCGAACCGCCATCTTCGTGAAGGACGGCTGTACCGCCTGCGACCAGGCCGTGCAGCGGCTGCAGACGTCGGGCGTCGAATTCGATGTCTATGTCGTCGGCAGTCGCGCAGACGACGCGCGCATCCGTGAATGGGCACGCCGGGCCCGTATCGACCCGGCGAAAGTGCGCGCCCGGCACATCACCCTCAACCACGACGGTGGCCGCTGGCTCTCCCTCGGCCTGCAGGGCGAACTGCCCGCCGTCGTACGCCAGGTCGGCGGCCAATGGCAGCGACAGTAGGCCTCGCGCGTCTCGCGCTCCTGCTGCTGGCTTGTTGGGCACTCGGCCAGGCGAAGGCCGGGGAGGTTCCGCCGCCGGCCTACCAGTTCGCGGCACAGCGTGCGGGCATTCCGGCGGCGGTGTTGTACGCGGTGGCCTTGCAGGAGAGTGGCACCCGGTACCACGACCGCCTCGTGCCCTGGCCCTGGACGCTCAACGTGGCCGGGGCATCGCATCGGTTCGCCACCCGCACCGAGGCCTGCGCCGGCCTGCACCAGGCATTGCGCGACGTGCCGCGCACCCGCATCGACGCCGGCCTGGGCCAGATCAATCTGGGCTACCAGCGTCACCGCTACGACCACCCCTGCGAACTGCTCGATCCCTATCGGAACCTGGCGCTGGCCGCGCAGATCCTGCGCGAGCAGCACGCGCCGGGCCAGGACTGGCTGATCACGATCGGCCGCTACCACCGTCCCGCTGGTGGCGCACCCGCTGCGCGCTACCGCCAGAGTGTTGGCCGCCACCTGGCCCGCGTACTGGGCGAGCCAGCGCGGGGCTCGGATACCCGGAGAACCCTGCCATGAAGCCTCGAATCTTCCGTCCGGCTGTGCCGTGGCTGATCGGCTTGCTGCCGCTCGTGTCCGTGCCAGCCGCTTTCGCACAATCGCCGCCCTTGATCGTCGTCGAAGATCGCGGCGGGGCCTCCGCGCTGCCTTATTACCAAGCCCTCGACCTGCAACCGCGCACCGGAAACCGGTCATCACCCAGGATCGAGATGCCACGCCTGCCCGAAGGGCCTTCTGGCGAGGCGGCCATGCTGCCGGTGCGTTCGGCCCATTTGGCCCCTGGCGATGTGGCTCCCCGGGCGATCCAGGCGCCGGGGCTCACGCCGATGTTCCTGGTTGGTGATGACCAGCGCTCCCATGCCTGGCTGCGCCAGCGTGCCCCGGCGCTGCGCGAGCTTGGGGCCGTGGGGTTGGTGGTCCAGGTCGAGTCACCGCAGGCACTTGCGGCACTGCGTGCCCTGGCGCCCGGGCTGATGCTGGCGCCGGCGTCCGGGGACGAACTGGCCGGGCGCCTGGGGCTGCGCCACTACCCGGTGCTGGTGACCGCCACCGGCATCGAACAGTGAGGAATGCCCGATGGCCCAGCCGCACGCCGTCGAAGTCCTGCTGCGGCCAGCGGTGGAGCTATACACCGTTGCCGTATGCGCAGGCGCCGCGGTGGTGTGCGTGGTGGCACCGTGGTCGCTCGCGCTGAATCCGGTACTCGGCCTCGGCAGCGCGCTGGCCTTCCTGGCCTTCGGCGCGATTCGCCTGCGCGACGCCTGGGCCATCCTGCGGTACCGCCGCCACATCCGTCGTCTGCCTCGCTACGTGATGACGAGCCGTGACGTGCCAGTGAGCCAGTACCGTCTGTTCGTTGGGCGTGGCTTCCGCTGGGAACAACGACACACCCATCGGCTGACGCAGACCTACAAGCCCGAGTTCCGGCGCTACGCCGAACCGACGACGTTCTACCGCCTGGCGCGCCGCCTGGAGGAGCGGCTGGAATTCGCGCCTCCGCCGCTGCCTAGGCTGGCGCGGGCATTGGCCTGGGACAGCCCGCTCAACCCGGTCCGGCCTTTGCCGCCAGTGGGTGGCATGCCGCGCCTGCATGGCATCGAGCCGCACGAAACCGACGTCACCCTGCCGCTGGGCGAGCGTGTGGGCCACACCCTGGTACTCGGTACCACGCGAGTGGGCAAGACGCGCCTGGCCGAACTGTTCATCACCCAGGACATCCGTCGCAAGATCCATGGCGAGCATGAGGTGGTGATCGTCTTCGATCCCAAGGGCGATGCCGACCTGCTCAAGCGCATGTATGTCGAAGCCAGGCGCGCCGGACGCGAGGGTGAGATGTACGTCTTCCACCTGGGCTGGCCGGACATCTCGGCACGCTACAACGCCGTGGGCCGGTTCGGGCGCATCTCGGAAGTCGCCACCCGCATTGCGGGGCAGCTTTCCGGCGAGGGCAACAGCGCCGCGTTTCGCGAGTTCGCCTGGCGCTTCGTCAACATCATCGCGCGTGCCTTGGTGGAACTGGGGCAGCGGCCAGACTACCTGCTGATCCAGCGGCACGTCGTCAACATCGACGCGCTGTTCATCGAGTACGCCCAGCATTTCTTCGCCAGAACCGAGCCCAAGGCCTGGGAGGTGATCGTCCAATTCGAAGGACGACTCAACGACAAGACCATCCCGCGCCACATGGTCGGGCGAGAGAAGCGGGTGGTGGCACTGGAGCAGTACCTGTCGCAGACGCGAACCTACGACGCGGTGCTCGACGGCCTGCGCTCTGCGGTGCGCTACGACCGCACTTACTTCGACAAGATCGTCGCTTCGCTGTTGCCGCTGCTGGAGAAGCTCACCACCGGCAAAATCGCGCAACTGCTCGCGCCGAACTACTCCGACCTGTCCGACCCGCGCCCGATCTTCGACTGGATGCAAATCATCAGGAAGCGGGCCGTGGTCTATGTGGGGCTGGATGCGCTGTCCGACGCCGAAGTGGCGGCGGCCGTCGGCAACAGCATGTTCAGCGACCTGGTGTCGGTAGCGGGGCACATCTACAAGCACGGCATCGACGATGGCTTGCCTGGAGCATCGGCCAATGCCAAGGTCGCCATCAATGTCCATGCGGACGAGTTCAACGAACTGATGGGCGATGAGTTCATCCCGCTCATCAACAAGGGTGGCGGTGCAGGCATGCAGGTCACGGCCTATACGCAGACGCTCTCGGACATCGAGGCGCGCATCGGCAATCGCGCCAAGGCCGGCCAGGTCATCGGCAACTTCAACAACCTGTTCATGCTGCGGGTGCGCGAGACCGCCACCGCCGAACTGCTGACGCGACAACTGCCGAAGGTGGAGGTCTACACCACCACCCTGGTCAGCGGCGCCACCGACAGTTCCGACATCCACGGCCCGACCGACTTCACGAGCAACGCGCAGGACCGCATCAGCACGTCGAGCGTGCCGCTCATCGAGCCCGCACACGTGGTCGGCCTGCCCAAAGGGCAGTGCTTCGCCCTCATCGAAGGCGGTAACCTGTGGAAGGTCCGCATGCCGTTGCCAGCGCCCGATCCGGACGAAGCCATGCCCCGGGACCTGCAACAACTGGCCGGCTACATGCGCCAGCACTACGCCGAGGCGGGCGAATGGTGGGAGGGCAACGGGCTGCTCCGGTTGCACGACGACGACGCGTTGCCAGCGGATCTGGCCGAGGAAGTGCAAGAAGGCACGCCGGATGAAGAGGCCCCATCGTGAAAGAGCCCGCCGCGACCGCCGAGCGACAGCAGGCACGCCAACGCGGCCTGGTCGCCAGCGTGGTCACGCTGCCGTGGCGCCTGTTCGGCGTACTGGTCGCCTCGCTGCTGCTGTCCATCGTCATCGAATGCGTCGGCATGCACCTGTTTTGGCCCGACCAGGGCTGGCGCCACGCGCAGGGCATGCTCGACTACGAACTGAACCAGCTCTCCACCCATTTCACCCGGAGCGCCGTTGTGCAGGAGCCGGGACGCACCGCGCGCTGGCTGGTGGAGAGCACCTACGAGTGGGTTTTCGTGAAGACGGGCTTGTTGGACTGGATGCGCGACGCCTCGGCGCAGGCTAGCGCACCTAGCCGAGGCGTGCACCGGGACTTCCGCTATTACCTCGCCCAGGTCTATGTCTGGACCGAGCGCTATCTGATTGCCGCCGGCTTCACCGTCCTGACATTCATCGTCCGCCTGCTGGTCTTGGTGCTCACGCTGCCGCTGTTCCTGCTCGCGGCCTTCGTCGGCCTGGTCGATGGACTGGTTCGCCGCGACATCCGCAAGTTCGGCGCGGGGCGGGAATCGGGCTTCGTCTACCACCGGGCGAAGGCGGCCTTGATGCCGCTGGCGGTGTTGCCGTGGGTGACCTACCTGGCGTTACCGGTGTCATTGCACCCTTTGATGATTCTGCTGCCTGCAGCGTTTCTGCTGGGACTGGCGGTGAACATCGTGGCGGCGAGCTTCAAGAAGTACATTTAGCCGATTGTTGGACCAGGACTACACACTACGACCTTCATCGACCCACGGGTCATGGCGACGTAAAGGTTCTGTGCGCTCATACCCTCGATATTTAGCAGCACCGCGACTTCGGCTTCCAGCCCCTTGAGCAACAGCGTGCTGCCGACGGCGCGTTTTGGTAGCGGGCGCCCCAACAGCCGGTTCTCTTCCCGCACGCGCCGGGCCGCTTCTGCCAGAGGGACGGCCCCCGACGAGGCTTCCCGGAGCGCCTTAAGCATCCCGTAGAAGATGGCCGGCCGATGCACACGTACGTTCGGCAGTGCCCGCAGTTCCGACAACAGCGCGGCGGCCGCAGCGAGAGAGGGCGCGCGCCCGAACGCCAGTGCGCGGCTTTCTGCCTCGTTCGGAGGATTCCTTGCAGTTCCCTTTGCCAACGACTCCAGGCGCCGCGTCAACTCCGCCACGCCCACATTGGTCATAACGCTCTGCGCCAGCGCCAGTAACTGCGCGAAAGCATTCGGTGCCCCCGCATCAAAGTTGCTAGCGAAGGCGATGAGGTCTTGCAGATCGACGGCCTCGACCGTCGAAGCGCCCGGCGTCTGGCTCGCAAAGTTCTGCTGTGCTGCTCGGTTGCGGCTATCGGCGATGATGAGCACGCGCCCGTCAGCGGTTGGCGATGCCGTCCTCGCAGCGGCTAGGCGCTGGGCATGGTCGTTGGGTGGTACGGCCTGCATCCAGGTCACATGCTCCGGTGGCCCACTACGCAGATCCACCGACTGCCCTGCCGCCAACAACCGGCGGGCCTCCAACAACCATTGTCCCAGCGCTTCCGCGCCGGCGTTGCGCCATCGCCAGGGCGTTGCCAGTTCCCCGACGACAGGAAAATGCGCGCACACGTGCTGGTTCCAGTCGGCCAGCGTATTGCCCCGGAACCCGAAGATCGCCTGCATGGGGTCGCCCAGCACGCAGGTCGGCAGGATCAACGAGAGGAAATAGACGATGTAGTGCTGAGGCACCGAACAATCCTGGTACTCATCCACGATC
Organism: Comamonas sp. GCA5; assembly: GCF_036541385.1. Lineage (NCBI taxonomy): Bacteria > Pseudomonadati > Pseudomonadota > Betaproteobacteria > Burkholderiales > Comamonadaceae > Comamonas > Comamonas sp. GCA5. The sequence continues at coordinate 13,449 of NZ_JAZHFR010000006.1, forward strand.
AGATGCGCATACGAGGCTTTCAGCACCTCACTGACGTGCCCGGCCTGCAGGAGCTTCCAGGCGGCGTCGCGGATAGCCGGGTAGTCCCGCGCAGGTGCAGCCAGCCGCAGAATCTCCGGATCGTGGGCGCTGCGGCCCGGAAAGGTCGAGATGAGCCGGATAGCCCAGCCATCGATCGTGCTCAATCGATAGGCGCTGGCTGGCACACCGGCGCGGTCCAGCCGGCCACGCAAGGCCGCGACCCCGGCATTCGTGTGTGTCAGCACGAGAATGGGCTTGTTGCCCCGATGACCGGCAAGCGCGTGGGCAATCAGCTGTGTCTTGCCGCAGCCGGCCGGTGCGGTGACGGTTCCGCGTTGGATTGCACGAAGGTCGATTTCAACGTGGTCCATCAGTGGCCCACCCGAATACCTGGTCCATCAGAGCGCGGAATCCCTGATCGCAAAGATGCAGGTCAGGTGCAACGATGGTCCTCGCCACGTCCTCCATCCACGAGATTTGCTTGAACCAGCCAGCCTTTCGGATGCGCGCCGCCTGACCAAGGATGGCCCTGCGTTCGGCCGACAGGAGGCCGGTGTTCTGGATTTCGTCCCAGATCTGCTGGAAGGTGAGCGTGTTGTTCGAGACAGTGCGCAGGTGTTCGACGATCAGGTCGCCATGCAATTCGTTGGCGTAGCCGATCAGCCTCTGGCAGGCAGCCGGCGTGAGACTGCCGAACAGCTCGTCCTCCAGCGCCCGGCCCGCGCGGTAGGCGACGACGGTGCCACCGTTCTCGACAAAAGCCTGCTCGACCGCAGGAGTGGGCTTCTTGTCGTCGTCGCGCAGCACCATCACCCGGTAGCCCAGAGACTGGAACGCTGCGGCGCGGGCATACGGTCGATCCGGCTCCCCGCCACCGCAGTCGACGAGGGCCACGCCCAATGCAGCCAGTGACGCATTCCCCTGGTCAAGCCTGTATAAGTCCAGCCCGCGCAGCAGGCCTATCTCGCTGGCTCCCTCGCACACGACCACGGAGCCAGCCAGGAAGGCCTCGGGGTAGAGGCGGATCGTGCTCTGGATGTCATTGTCGGCGCCGACCAGGCGAGCCTCATGGCCGAGGGGGCCGCGGCGCAACACGAAGAGCTGGCCGCCAGACAGTTCTCTCAGCGCCACGGGTGAGTGGGTGGTGAGGAACACCTGAAGCGGAGCAGCGGCCTCCTTGGCGCCGAGGGAGCCCAAGAACCTCGCGATGCGGTGCGGCTCCAGCCCGTACTCCAGTTCGTCCGAGAGCACGATCGACGCCTGACCGGCCGCCTTGCGCTGTAGGCCAGCGACAAGCAGACGCGTGGACCCGACGCCCAGGCTGCGAAGCGGGATGCCGCTTTCGTTGTGCAGGGAGATGGTGCCGCCACCGAACGACACCGAATGCGAATCCAGCAGCGCCTTGGCCTTAGCGCCGATGTTGACGCCCAGCTCCTGAGCAGTGGCGGTGACGATCCCCAGCGCTTCTCCCAACTGTTGTTCGGCCTGGTCTCCGAAGGCACTCCGCGCATCTCTGGCGGCCTTGACGAGGGCGGCCGACGCGTCGGCTCGCTCTTCCGAGATGCGGTTCAGTACCGAGCCGCGCTGCCATCCCAGGTTGAAGTCCGCCAGCGCGCCGATACGAGTGGGCGCCAGGGCGACGCGATCCTTCCATGCGAGCGTCTTGACGATGCCTTGCTGTGCGGCGCGGTCGGAGACGAGGGTCCACGAGGGCTCCAGGTCACTGGCGACCGTCAGGTTCAGGCAGAGCACAACCTCCGCGCCGGCAGAGGGCTCGTCTTCGACGACGCCAGTGTTGGCGTGGTATCCGCGCAGGAATGCACCAAAGCCCTCCAGCGTCCTCATGCTGTCATCGAGGTCGCCGAGCGTCAGCGTGATGCTGATTGGGGTTGTGATGTCCAGGCCGAAGAAGTCAGCATCCGAGAACTGGACATTGCGTCTGGCCCCCAGGCATAGGTCGATCGCGTCCAGCACCGTGGACTTGCCGCTGTCGCCCGGGCCGATCAGGCAGTTGATGCCAGGCGTCGGGCACCAGGTCAGCAGCTGGATGCCGCGGAAGTTGGCGATCTGGATTTTTCTGATTCGTGCCATGCCTATCCCCCGCGCATTGAAGCCGCTCCCACTGAAATCGCAACACCTCACTATCCACTCGGGCCGCCTGCTGCAGGCCTCCTGCCCAGTTCTCTACTTGGTAGGGCGAGACAGCGACTCGGCAAGCTCCAACAACTTTGCGACGTCCTCTGCGGGCAATGACGCCTCCTTGAGGTATCGCACTAAAGCCATCGCTTCAGGCTGCGTGTGCAAGTAGTCGACGACTTCAGGGTCAGTCGAAGGCGATAGGCGGAACAACACGTCGGGATCTGCCGCCAGCACCTTCGCTAGAGCTTTGATGACCTCAGGCCTAGGCGGAGACTCCTTACCACGCTCGATACGGCTCAAGTAGGCCGGCGAAATGCCGACTAAGCCTGCCGCCTCGCGTAAGCCAAGGCTCTGTGCCACCCGAAGGTCGCGAATCGTCTCTCCAAAGCTACTCATGCCGCGCATCCTACCTCAGGTGTTTAGTGTTGTGCAACATTTAACACACTTAGTAGACTACTCCATTGTTTGGTAAAGTTTGCTCTTTCCTGCCGATCTTGGGCCAGGACCATGCCGGCCAACCTGCCCACGTCGTCACTTTTCAGGAGCGAACAGATGCTTGGGGAAGAAGTGTTCACGGTTAAAGAGGTCGCCACGCTCTTAAAGGTCGGCGAGAAGACGGTCTACTCCATGGCCCAGGCTGGAGAACTACCTGCGTTCAAGGTGCGAGGTCAGTGGCGATTCGCCCGAAAGGACATCGATACATGGATAGAGCAGCAGAAACACACAACCCATGATTTCGGCGAGGAAGACCAGAAATGACCCCAGCCTCGGTGAGCGGAGTTTTTATATGAGCAGAACGAAGAACAAGCAGGCCGAGAACACCATCCCAGCTGGATACACGCTCGACTACGTTTCTGGCAGACAGATCAAGGAAACGAAGAAAGAGCTCGTCCGGCAGCGGGTAGTTCGTGCCCTGATCCATGAATACGGATTCTCTCCGGAAGACATGGAGCTGGATTTCTCCATTGGCGGGCGCAAGAAGGTGGATGTGGCCATCTTCCACCACGGCAAGGACCACACAATTGAGAATCTCAGCCGCGCAGTGATTTGCCGCCAAGAACCGAACGTCGGCAAAAATGCCATGCGCATCCGCGATTACGAGCAGGCCGCCAAAGACCTCGACGAGATCGAAACCATCATGCGCGAGGTCGATGCCGTTCAATACGGCTTGTGGACCAACGGCCTGGAGTTCTTCTTTGTCGAGAAAGAGCAAAAGCGCTTCGAAACCAAGTGCAACCCCATCGGCGACTGGCCGATGGCCGAAGAGTCGGTCGGCACTAAGGAGGTCATCTCCGATGCCCATACCCGTGTCGCCGACAACGAGATGCTGAAGATCACCTTCCGGCGTTGCCACAACTTCATCCATGGCAACGAGGGCATGCCCAAGGACGCCGCCTTCTGGCAATTCCTGTACCTAATATTCTGCAAGATGCACGACGAGAACCTGCGTGCCAAGCAGCGGCAGGCCTGGCAGCGCCGTTTCTGGGCTGGCCCCAGGGAGCAGTTCGAGCCACAAGGGCGCAAAGCCATCCGCGTCCGCATCGAGGAACTCTTCACCGAGGTCAAGAAGCAATACAAGAATATTTTCCGCGGCAACGAGGAGATCACTCTCTCCGACCGGGCGCTGGCCTTTATCGTTTCGGAACTGGCCAAGTACGACTTCACCCGGACTGACGTCGATGCCAAGGGCGTGGCCTACCAGGAGCTGGTTGGCGTTAACCTGCGTGGCGACCGGGGCCAGTATTTCACTCCTAGAGGCGTCGTGAAGCTGGTCATTGAGATGCTCGACCCCAAAGAGACCGAGACTCTGCTGGACCCGGCCTGTGGCACCGGTGGCTTCCTGGTCGCCACCCTGGGGCACATGCTGAAGAAGTTCCGCGAAGAGCAAAACATCCAGGCCGGAAACGAGAACACCACCGAGTTCCTGAACATCCACGAACGGCTGAAGGAGTATGCCGCCGCCAATGTCTTCGGCACCGACTTCGACCCGTTCCTGATCCGCGCCGCTCAGATGAACATGGTGCTGGCGGGCGATGGCCGTGGACATATCTACAACATCAACTCATTGGAGTTTCCGCTGGGGCATCTAGCCGACCTGCCCAGCGTCAAGAAGGAGATCCCGCTGGCGTCGGTGGATATCATCGCCACCAACCCTCCCTTCGGCTCCGACATCCCGATTACGGACAAGCACATTCTGGAGCAGTACGAGCTGGCTCATGGCTGGGAGCCGGACGGCGAAGGCGGGTTCCGCAACACCGGCGTCCTCAAGGGCAGCGTTGCCCCCGAAATTCTCTTTATCGAGCGCTGCATCAAGTGGCTCAAGCCGGGAACCGGCCGCATGGGCATCGTTCTTCCCGACGGAGTTCTCGGCAATCCGGCCGCGGAATACATCCGCTGGTGGATCATGCGCGAAACGCAGGTGCTTGCTTCCGTCGACCTGCCGGTAGAAGCCTTCATTGCCGAAGCCAACGTCAACATCCTCACCAGCTTGCTGTTCCTGCGCCGCAAGGACGACCAGGAGAAGCATCGCGAGGCCCTAGGTCGTGCCGAGGAATACCCAGTCTTCATGGCCGTTGCCGACAAGGTTGGCTTCGACCGCCGTGGTAACAAACTCTACAAGCGCACCCCGGACGGCGAAGAGATTGTCGAGCCCAAGCAGCATATCGAGCGCATCCGTATCGGCGGGCGCTTCGTGGAACGGACCCTGACCCGCAGTGAAAAGATCGAGGACAACGATCTGCCGGTCATCGCTGAGAAGTACCGCGAATTTCTCAAGGAGCAGAACGGGTGAGCGATCAAGACGACATCATCGAGACCCCGCAGGATGCTGCCGAAGAGAGCGGCCCGGATAACTTTTTCATCGACATCCTGACCGGCAACAAGGAAAGCGCCTCGGCCAAGAAGCTGCTGGTGCAGAAAGTTCTGCGCCAGCTCATCGAGAGCTATGGCTTTGACCGAAACGATCTGGAGGTCAACTACAACCCGCAGATCCCCGGCCAGGGGCGCAAGCGCATCGACATCGCGATTTTCCGCCCCGATGCCGAGCACAATAACGACAACCTGCAGCGGATCATCGTCTGCAAAAATCAGAAAAAGCGAGACAAGCTCCGCTCCATTGCCGAGGCCGACGCCGACCTGCGCGAGCTCAAGGAGCTGCTGGAACTGATCCCGGGCGCGACGCTGGGCATGTGGACCAACGGTCAAGAAGAGTTCCTGTTCCAGGTCGAGCGCACCCGATTTGAAGTCCGGCCCAAACCGCTGGGTGTCTGGCCGGTTCCGGGCGAACGCACCTCCGATCTCGATCGCACCGGCGGTGTCATTCAGGTCAGCGCCGAAGCGGAAGATCTGGAAGACGCCCTGATGCGCTGCCGTCAATATCTGAACCGGAATCTTGGTCTCGATCACAAGGATTCCTTCAAGCAGTTGGCCGTGCTGATGCTGGCCAAGATCCATGACGAGACCCTGCCCACCGGTGAGCGCAAGTTCTGGATCAGGGGTGACGAGCCTTTCACCGAGGCGGGCCAACAGGCCATTGCCCAGCGCATCACCGAATCCATTGCCGCCGCCAAGGCCTGGCAACCGAACCTGCTGACCCGTGGCTGGGATCTGACGCTGGAACCCCACGAGACCGCCCGCGTGGTCATGGAGCTGGCCCGTTACTCACTGAGCGAAACCCAGCCACGTTACCGTACCGAGGCCTTCCGTGCGGTTGCCCGCAGCGTGATGGACGGCCGCGAGGGCCGCTACCCTACGCCGCTCAACGTGGCCGAAATGGCGGTGGAGATGCTCGACCCGCAACCCGGTGAACGCATCATGGACTGCTCCAGCGGCACCGGCACCTTCCTGGCCATGACCGCTGCGCACATCTTCAGGAAAAAACTGGCGGCCGTGGGCACGACGCCTGAAGAGGCCACCAACGAACAGATCCGCCAGGCGCAAAACGAAACCGCCGCCTGGGCGGCCAGCAATGCCCTCGGCTGCGACATTGATCCCTTCCTGGCCGTGGCCAGCCGCATGAACCTGCTGTTCACCACCGGCAATCCCGGTCGTGTGTTCCGCATCGATGCTCGCACCTTCCCGGACGGCGATCTGGATGGCATTGAGGCCGCTCGCCCGGCCATGCCGCTGGGCAGCATGGATATGGTTCTGCTCAACCCCTGGTTCTCGACACAAGACACGGTCAGCGACACCTCCATCCTGGAGCGCTACGACCTGGGCAACAACTGGGAGCGCGACGAAGAAGGTGGATTCCGCAACACCGGCAATCTAAACATCGGCGGTGTGCCGCCCGAGGTGCTGTTTATCGAACGCGCCCTGCAATGGGTGAAGCCTGGCACCGGCCGCGTGGGCATCCTGTTGCCCGATGGTTTGCTGGGCAATCCGGGCGATGAGCACGTGCGCTGGTGGATTCTGCGCCACTGCGAGGTCTTGGCCTCGGTTGACCTGCCGGTGGAGCCGTTCAAGGTCACCGTGAAGGAGTATGGCCTAACGCCCGCCTTACCCAGCCTGCTGGTGCTGCGCCGCCGCAGCCAGGAGGAGCTGATCAATACCGAACATCCCGAATACAAGGTCTTTATGGCCGTGGTAGATCGGGCTGGAGAAGATACTCGTGGGAAGCTGTTTCAGCGTGCCCCTGATGGTGAGGTGCTGATCTTTGAAGAGAACGTCATTGAGCGAGTGCGTAATGGGGGCCAAGTCGAGGTTCGGCGTTCCATAAAAAGAGCGCCACGTATTCATGACGAACTGCCGCTGGTGGCAGAGAAATACAAGGAATTTCGCGCAACCGGCGAGGTGACGTTATGAGCAGAAAGTTCCAAGTGAAAGCGATTCCAAGCACCTGGCTGCAAAGCAATGGGCGGCGGCTCGACTGTGGTCCTTATATGTCTGGTGCGGTTGAGATTCGAGAGGTACTGAAACGACACACCACTGAAGCTCTGCCCAATCTCACCTCAGGTCACGAAGGTGGAATTTACTACGGCCCAAGAAGCACTCGAAACTATGTCGATGATGCTGAACATGGTGTGCCATTTTTGACAACAACTTTCATGATGCAGGCCGACTTATCCCGCCTGCCTTTGATCAGCAAGAAGGAGGCAAAATCAAGAAAGCTGGCCAATCAGCAAGTCAAGCAGGGCATGACGCTGATTACCCGATCCGGGACTGTTGGGAGGACAGTATATGCTCGATCCAGCATGAGGGAAGTTTGGTCAAATGAGGACATCATAAAGATTGTCGCGAACCCTCAAAATGCCAAATCCGGCTATCTGTATGCTTATCTATGCACCCGGTTCGGCGTCCCATTCGTGCTGTCTGGTAAGTACGGCTCAGTTATTACGCATCTGGAGCCAGAGCACTTTAGTGACTTGCTTGTCCCGCGTCTTGGCACAACCATCGAGCAGAAGGCCCATGACCTTGTTGAGGAATCCGCAGCCTTGCTTGACAAATATCAGGCGAATTTAGGTGAGGCCACAGAACTCTACTTCGACGCTGTTGGCTTGAAGGATATTAGTCCCGGTGAATGGCACTCATGGGGATCAGATCTTGGCTTCACAGTTAAGGCAGGCGTCGAATCTCTACGGGCGTTAAATTTCAACCCACGCTTTAACCGACTTTGCGACCGTATTAAAAAAGGCCCTTGGAAACCCTTGGGCGAGCTATGCGTTCCCGGAACACTGAAACGAGGAGTTCGTTTCAGTCGTGTGGATGCTGACCCTGAATATGCTTATCGCCTCATCGGACAAAAGGAACTTTTCTGGCTACGCCCACAAGGACGGTGGATTGGGAAAAATTTTGTCCCAGACGGCGTACTAGTTGAGGATGGCTGTGTGCTTGTGGCCGCTCAGGGCACACTTGGCGAATCAGAACTTTATTGTCGTGCGGAATTTGCGACCGGCAAGGCTTTGGAAAACGCATATTCAGAACACATTCTCCGTGTCTTGGCTGATCAGAGTTTGATTGAGCGTGGCGCCCTCTTTGCCTTCATGCGTTCCGAGTCTGCCTTCAGGATGCTCCGTTCCATTTCGGTGGGCAGCAAGCTTCAAGACCACCATTACGCGATGCTCCCCTCGCTTCCCATCCCTTATCCGTCCAGTGACATCAGGAAGCGCTGTGATGAACTTGTTATTGCAGCGTATGAGGCAAGGGAAAAGGCTATAGAGCTGGAAGACCAAGCCCGCTCCCTCGTCGAGCACGCCATTGAGGAGGGAGGCCGCTAATGGCGAAGGTCATACCCATCGGGCAACCCGCGAACGAATCTGAACGCCAGGCCATCGGTTTCCTTCGGGATCATCTGCCCGATGGTTGGCTGATCTTCCACAACTTCGAGATGCGCCAAGGCCAGGAGGTGTTCGAGATCGACATCGCCATCCTCGCGCCTCATGCGGTGTATCTGGTGGATATCAAAGGGACGCGGGGCAACATCGATGTGTATGGCTCCAAGTGGTATCCGCAGGGGCGGCAACCGTTTCACTCACCCCTCGCGAAGCTTCGTCACCACGCGAAGGTGATGGCCAGCTTTATCCGCGATACCAATCCTGGACAGATCGAGCTGCGCAAGGCTCATGTCCATGCCGCCGTGTTGCTCACTGCCGATGACGCCACCGTGTTCGATCAGGCGGGCATCGACAGCCCGGACGTGACCGACTTCAAGCACTGCCTGAAATACTTCCGCGACGCGGGCCGCATCCCTGACAACCGGCTGGATAACATCACCCGCTTCCATTCCCAGATCGCCAAGGCAATCACCGGCAACGCCAAGCCCAAGAGCGCGGCGCTGGTGTTCCGCGACTGGCAAGTGGAAGAGAAGCTCGGCGGCACCGACCGCTATACCGAGTACCGCGCCAAACACAACCTGTTGGGCAAGAGCGGCGGCATGGCACGCCTGCGGGTCTACCAGGCCGACCCGTACCAGGACGAGGCCGCCCGCAAGGAAGAGTTCAAGAAGATCAGCAACGCCTATCGCGCCGTGGCGCACATGCCGACCCACGCCAATGTGCTGGCGGTGAAGGATCTGTTCGTCTCCGACGATGAAGACAAGGTGGTGCTGGTCACAGAGGATCTGCCTGGCCAGGCACTGCGCCTGCACATCAACAAGGTCTCGATGGCGCTGACCTTCGATCAGAAGCTCCAAGTGATGCGCGACGTGCTGTCGGCCCTGGACCATGCGCACCGGCATGAGGTGATCCACCGCAACCTGACCCCGGACGCCATTCTACTGACCAAGGGCGGCCAGGCCCGGATAACCGATTTCGATTTCGCCAGGGTGGGCAAGAACCGCACCTCTACCATCGCCGATCAGGTGGTGGATGATCTGGATGCTGCCTACCAGGCTCCGGAGTGCTTTAAGGACCCGACCCAGGCCAGCATTGCCTCCGACCTCTATGCCGCCGGGCTGATCTTTTTTGAACTGCTGACCGGCGAGCTGCCCTTTGAAAGCGTCGACCAGATGATGGAGGCCGACGGCAAGTTCCCCATCAAGCCCTCGGAGCACAAGCCGGACCTGCCCAAGGGGATCGACGAGTGGTTGCAGAAATTCTGCGAGTTTGACCCAGAGGAACGGCACACGAGCGCAGCCATCGCTCGCAAGGCCCTGGATGATCTGATTCTGCCAGAGGCCAAGAACGACTCAGGCCCGGATGTGAGCGGCCCGGCCGTGGTTGTGCCACAGCTCCCAGATAACCTGATGAACTTGCCGCAGGATTTCATCCTGGCGGATCGCTTCCGCATTCAGAAGAAGTTGGGCAGCGGCGGCTTCGGCGTCGCCTACAAGGTGTTCGATTCCCTGGGCGATGTGGTCCGCGTCATCAAACTGGTGACCAAGGACCGCCGCAGCGTGTACGAACGGCTGCGCCGTGAGTACAAGACCCTGACCAATCTCCCCGAACATCCGCATGTGGTGAAGGTGATCTGGGCGGATCGCATGGCCGATGCTAAGCAGACGCCTTACATTGTCTTTGAGTATGTGGAAGGTTTGGATGTTTCCGATCTGATCGATGCCGAGGCGTTGTCGCTGGATGATACCGTGCGCATCGTGCGCGAGGCCGCCGAGGGGCTGGCCCATCTCCACAAGCACGGCGTTTACCATCAGGACGTCAAGCCCTCCAATCTGCTTTGGACGGACAAAGGCGTCCGTATCATCGATTTCAACGTCGCGGTCTCCGAGAACGATGAGGTTCAAGGAGGTGGCGGCACGCGCCGTTACCTGCCGCCGGATTACGACTACTCCTCCGAGCCGGATGCTTCGGATCGAATGGATCGTGACCTCTATGCCTTGGGCATCTCCTTCTATGAGTGCCTGACCGGCAAGTATCCATTCGACGATCCCACGCCGCCGATCAAGACTCAGCCCAGGGACCCCAAGCAGTTCAAAGGCTGCGCCGACCTCAGCTCGTCGCTGGTCAATGTGCTGGCGAAAATGATCGCGCCTGAGCGCAAGGACCGTTTTGCGTCGGCGGAGGAGTTCTTGATTGCCCTGGCCGAGGTCAAGCGCCTGCGCTCGGTGCTGACGACCGGCGAGATTGGTGCCGGACCCAAGGTGGTGTCCAAGCTGGGTTTCGAGCCGACCAAGCCAAACACCAACCCCTTTGTCACCCACCTGCTGACGCTCTATAGCCAGAGCCAGGTGTCCAACGCAGGCACCCGTGGCCTCGACGAAGTTGGCAAGGCCACCTACGTGTCGACTTATCTGGACGAAAAGCTCAAGCCCGCGCTGCTCAAGGGCGAGTTCCGTTTGGTCATCATCAGCGGTAACGCCGGCGACGGCAAGACGGCCTTCATTCAGCAGTTCGAGGCCTTTGCCGAGAGCAAGGGCGCACAGATACAGCGCGGCGCGAACGGGGCTGTGTTCCAGCTCAAGGGGCATACCTACCAAAGCAACTACGACGGGAGCCAGGATGAAGGCGACGAGCGCAACGATGCTGTGCTTCAGAAGTTCTTCGCTCCCTTCGCGGGCAAGGATGCCTCCGACTGGCCCGAGAATCAGACCCGCCTAATCGCCATCAACGAGGGACGGCTGGTCGACTTCTTCCTTGAGCATGAAGAAGAGTTCCCGTTGCTTGCCAAGCAGATCCAGCAGGGCTTGGCCGGAGCTGCTCCGGAAGGCGGTATCGCGGTTATCAACCTCAACCTGCGCTCGGTGGTCGCCGAACCCGAGGAAGGTCAACCTTCGATTCTGGAGCGGCTGATCGCCCGCATGACCCAGCAGGAATACTGGCAGGCATGCGACAAGTGCGATCTCAAGGGCAAATGCTACGCCTATCACAACGCCCGGACCTTCCAGGACCCGGTTGCCGGTCCCAAGGTGATCGAGCGCCTGAAGATGCTCTACACCATTACGCACCTGCGCGGCCGACTGCACATCACCATGCGCGACCTTCGTTCGGCGCTGGCCTTCATGCTGGTAGGCACCCAGGATTGCGACGGCATTCACCACCTCTATCAGAACGGCGGTGAAGAAACCCAGAATCGCATCCTTGACGGTTTCTATTTCAACTCGTGGCTTGGTGGGGCGGAAGGATCCAATGACCGGCTGATTGCCTTGCTGCGCGAAATTGACGTCGCCGAAGTCAGCAATCCCGATCTGGACCGCGAGCTCGGCTTCCTCAATCCCAAGACCAAGGCCATGAGCCGCTTCTCGTTCGCGGAGCGGGCTGGGTACGACGATGAACTTGTGGCGACGCTGTTCCGCAATCTGCCTCGCGATTACTCGTCGAAGAACCGTGCTCGACTGATCGCCAAGCACCGCAATTATTTATCGCATATGCGCCGTCGCCATTTCTTTGAGCGACGCGACACCGGCTGGAAGGAGATGCTGCCATATGGAAGCATCGATCCCTTCCTGGATGCCATTGAGCAGCCGGGAGCAAAAAGCACAGATGAGGTTACGGCCATTCTTCGAGCCATCAACCGGGGCGAAGGTCTGAGCGATCCGGCGCGTTTGGGCAACCAGTTGGCGCTGCGTGTTCGCCAAGTGGATAAGGGCACCATCCGCAGTTACCGTCTCTTTGACGGCGACCATTTCACGCTCCGCACCGCGCAGGAAACAGCGGCTCACCCTTTCCTTGAATACCTGTCTCAGGCGCTGGTGCTGCTTTACGACTCCGGCGACGGGCACAAGGCCAGCCTGCGCATCAACCTCGACATCTATGAAATGCTGATGCGGCTCAACAACGGCTACCGTCCCAGCATCGAGGAGCAGGAAGGTTTCCTGTTAAGTCTGGCGGTATTCAAGAACCTGTTATCTGCTGCACTCTATCAAGAAGTTCTGCTGACGGAGAATGGGCTCCGGTTCTACCAGATAAACAGAAAAGAGGATGGCGTATTGGCATTGGGTGTTTCTGAAAAGGGGGCTAAATATCATGTCAATCAAGGGTAGAGACAAGGAATTCAGAACACCTAAGGTCAGTTATTTGCATTGGCAGCACACAGAAATGGATCGTGTGCTGACCATGCTATTTCCTCGCCTCAAATTCAATGGCTATGGCAGTCGCAAACCGCCACGCGCAAATATTTTGCAGCCAGAAGAATTTGCAGATGAAATGATGCTATCCGAAGAGGTTAAGCAGTATTTTGAGGGATTTGAAGAACATCCCTCCATTGTCCACAAGTGGGTAGAGACCGAACTTCTTGATGTGGTAAATCGGGGCAAGTCGAATCAAGCTGTCGCCTCTCCGCGCCCGCTTCATGGAGAGACCTACAAATTTCGAAATTCGAAGCACTGCCGTGACTATGGGGCAGCCGAGCAGATTTATTGGATGCTCTACTATGCCCGCAAAGGCAAGGGCCAGGCCGCCCGAGACACGCTAAAACGCTTCTTTTTCCCTGGGATTGACCATGTAACCGGTAGGCATGAATCCGGCACGGTCGTCGATGTAGAAACCCAAGCGCTACTTCGCTTCGATTCTCAAGTTACTCAGGACACACAGGACTCCAAGGAGCCCGAGCGCTTTCCACCACTTCTAATCGATCAGGCCGACACCATGGCCGACGACATTCTGCGGCTATTGGCCTATGAGCCCTATATTCCTCGCTCGGTGCTGGTGGATTACCTCAAAACCCTGATGGCATTCCATCTGGCGCTCTACCACCTCAAGCTGTTGCAGATACTGCCCAAGCTGGTGAAGCAGCGCTCGGACAATGCGCTGGCGAGTTCACCTGATCCCGTGGCGCTGGTCGTGGATATGGGGGACGTCAATAATCCGCATATGGTCGAGCTGGCTCGCAAGTCCACTGACCGGCTCTATCGCCAGATTCCTGCCTTTGTGCAGGCCAATTTCGTCGTCAAGAAGCTCGATGAGATGGCGGAATACCTGAGCAAGAAGACGGGCAAGCTGACCACTCCAGGGGCCGGCGTGTTTACCGTCGGCGATCTGGTTTCTCTACTGAAGCCCGAGCACGACGCCGAGCGGCAAGCCTACTTCAAGTTCCGCCTGGCCAGCCTGATCGAGGAGTCGGCCTCTGGAAACGAGGACATCGATCCGGAGATCCGGGACGTCACCGCCATGGGCCTTGGCGAGTTCGAATCCTTCATAGAAATCCTGATGGCATATCGCGGCAAGTATCACCGCCAGTACATCACTGAGTGCCTGGACTCACTGCTGCTGAAGAACAAGGAGAACGGCCTGTTGGCCCAATCCCGAACCAAGGGAAGTCCTCGGCGGTTTGTGCTGGGAAGCAAGCTTCTTGAGGTGCTCCTTCAGGTGGCTGTGCTCACTCAGGATGACGGGCGTTTCGTGACCCGCGAGGTTCGCATCGAAGAGTTGCTGGCCTTTTTGAGAAGCCGCTACGGCCTTCACATCGACCGGCTGCCGGAAGGAGCACAGGCCAACAGCAGCATCCTCGACAGACGCGCCCTGCGCCTCAACCTCGAAGCCTTCAAGCGTCGCCTGCGTGAAATCGGGTTCTACGAGGACCTGTCGGATGCCTACGTGACCCAGAAGGTATCGCCCCGCTATGCGATTGAGAGAAATGACGGAACAGATAAAAACGGGAGGCACGCATGAGTAATGCGTTCACCAAGCTTTCCCAGGACAAGTTGAATGCGGCGGTCGCTTGTCTGCTGTGCCCCCGTATCGAAGCGATCCTGGGTGACCGTGGCCCAGGCCACTGCATGCGGGTCACCGATCTCGATGACGAGGTAATGGAGTCGGTCTGCAAGGAACTACGTCGGACCCGACCCGACGGAAATATCTTTATCCTCGGCAGCCATGATCAGGAGGGCCAGCCCTTCCGAGTCACTTCCACCAAACTGGTGGAGTTGCGCAACCCGGACGCGAACGGCGAGCTGCGTCAGCCGTTGCTGGTCTTCATACCGACTTCGCTTCGCACTAGCGCCGAGGACTCTTTCGGTGTGGCGACCTTCGAGGAGCTGACCTTCGCCGGTATCTACGAGGACCTTATCGACTCGCTGCTTGATCGGCTCCCGACAACGCTGGTTGGCCATGCTCGCGATCTTCTGGGCATCCTCACCGACGAGGAGTGGCTGTTTGCCGACCATGTTTCCCGCGTGCGGTACCTGCTCACTGCGCTCGAAAACGGGATTGATGGAGAAACCCTCGGGGCCAGCCTGTATGAATTGACGTTGATTCCAGACTTCAAGCTCTTTGCCGATCCCGGCATGGTCAATGGCAAGATTCGCCGTAACCTCGGCAGCGTCCGCAGTCTGATGGCCTCGCACAAGTCGGTTCGTGGTCGTATCGCCGATCTGGGACTCAGCGACAAGGCATTGGAGTCGCGACTATTCACCTATTTGAAAATACGAAGTCCAGGAGCCCGAATCCTGGACGCCGCCCATCGCGACCGACAAGAGCTGGTGGAGCATTTCATTCGATAAATGGACGTTCCAGGAAGAGCTTTCGCTGGACAAGGTCCTGCTGACAGTACTGGAGACCGACTTGCCAGTCGTTCAGGAGGATGAGACCGACGACCAACTCTCCGGCCTCATCGGGCAACAGGTTCTGGTGCCGAACGACCGCCGCAAAATGAACGTGGTGTTCGAGGTTAGCCCTCACCCCGGCAAGGTAAGCGGGCTTGATCATTTTACGGTTCAGATCATTTCGCAGAATGACGGCCCGGTTGGAAAATCTAAGAAAGTCAAGGCCTGGACGCCGAACCGTCTGCAATGCACGACCAACTTGGCCAAGCTCAATAAGATCGAATTCGAGGAAGGATGGCATTTCATCCGTGTAATGCCTTGGACGGCCGATGGCGATCCGATTCCGCTGGAAGCGGATTCCGCCTCCGAGGGCGCAAGACGTTCCTACGAGAGCGAACCTTTCTACGTCCTGCCCGGTGGCAACATCGAGGAAGAACCACCGCAACGCGCCATACCCATTGAGCAGAGCCTGGAGCATGCGCGTTTCCGGCTGCAACTGACTGCCCTGGGCGATGAACGCGATCCCGATGATATCGCCATCAGTGGTGTCGCCTGGGCCGAGGGCGGTCGTTCCAAGAAGACCTCTCGCCAGGAAACCCTACACGCAAAATTCGGTCGTGAGGGCACGGTTCAGATTCCGCTTTCGCGTATGCTCAAAACCATCGAGCAGCGCGTCTTGGCGGAGCCTAAGCACCCGTCAGGCTGGCGAATGCAGATCAATCTGGATACCGCCGAGCCGCCTTCCGAGGTTGGACTCACGCTGCCATCTTCCGCCGCGATGGCTTCCTTCTTGGCTGCCCGCGAGGAGTTTTTGCAGCAGTGCGCAAAGACACTGCCGAGCTGATCATGCAGGGGCTTTCGTTCCGCGACTCGGAAAGGGAATGCCTCGCGTATGCTGAAAGCTACCTTGACTTGGTCAGGAACCTCATCCGTCAGGCCGAGACGACTTCTGGTGCCGAGCGTCAGCAACACTTGCAAGCGCTCAAAAATGTGCTGGCCGTCGATTCCATTCATGTCATCTTGACCGACTTCGGTGGAAGGCACCGGGAGGCTGTTTTGGTCTCCCCAACCCATCCGCTTCGTGCCTTGTGGCTGAGCAGTTGGGTCGCCCTGGGTAAGGATTGGATTGAGAAGATCAAGTCAGGCGGAAAGGATCACATTCCTAACGTCCGTTCCGCGCTGTTGGATGGCCTTGTGCCCTCTGCCTATCCGGTCGGTATTCCCGTCGAGGATGGCCGCATCTTCACTCCGGTGGACAACCTGAATGCTTTCTGGGCGCTCTACGCCCCGACGACCGAGGAAAATTCCCGTGGTCTGATGGCGGAAATCTGTTCAGCGCTCGGCTTGGCCGAGCCCTCTGCGGCGGGATCAGATATTTCCGGACAAGTCATTGCGGACAAGATCGAGCGCTATCTCTCTCAGCATCCCTATGTTCGAGAGTTATCACTGAACATCTTCAACCCTGGGGCCGGATCGGTGATTGCGGAGGCTCTGCTATCGCTCCAGCAGAAGCGCGAGCATGCCGATTTGCGCTATGACGTGCGGCTCTTTACCACCGATCCCGACTCACCTGTTTTGGGCGAGGCTCTTGAGTCGATGGTCCGTCCGGGAGCCACGGTAAACGAGGCCGCCGACGCATTTGCGACCTCAACGGGCAGCCATCTGTTCTCCAAACTGAACTTGGCCAAGCACCCCCTGAATGAATTCCATGCAAATTCCAAGGAGTTCCCGGCCCACATCAGTGTTCTTCTGGATGTGTTTCCCGCCGAGGAGCTTTCCATTGCAGAGAAGCCGATGGGCGTGACCCCACTGCATGGGCTGATACAGGACTTTGACACTGAATTCGTTGATGACGATTCGGGAACCTTCTGGAACAAGCGGCCGATTGTCGGGCGCTCCCTCGGCGCGGACAACCATGCGGCGTGCTTCGATTTGCTGTCGTCCCTGAGCCGACACCTCTGCTTTGCTACCTCAGCGGTTGCTGCTTCTGGTGCCAGCTTCAAAGCTGTGCCTGTGGTGACCCTTGGCCTCGATGTGGCCCAACGAGAACTGATCTACGAGGTTCACCAGATCAGCGATTGGGTGTTCACCATCGACCGAAATATGGGGATTGAGTTCTTCGACCATGGCGGCCGGAAGAACAGACCGGACTATCTGATTGACTATGTGCCGGGAGCCAGCTCCCAGGCGACACACAACCTGATCATCTCGTCGCGCTCGAACGATGAACTGGAGGCGATGCTGAAGCCGGTGCTGCTTGAGCATGGCTTGTCCGCCGACGGCGAGCAGTCGGTTCAGATCCTGGCAAATCTGCGGTCGCTGTCCGGTCAACTAGCGCTCAAGCTGATTTCTGCTCGCACACAACAGGCGGAGGCACTTGGTCTGGCTTTGGCTCGGTTCTACCTCGAATATCAGGGCGCATTGAGCAATCAGGTCATTGTGCCGTTGGATGCGCACACGGACCTTTACCGCTCAAGCGGTGAGTCAGACGATGTCAATGATGCAATCAGTCTGCAACGCACCGACTTGGGATTGTTCGACTTGGATTTGAACACCAGAACGATCACTTGCAACCTGGTCGAGGTGAAATGCTATTCGCAAGTGGGCGACTTTGCGGCCTTCAACCAACTGAAGGAACGGATTTCCGCCCAGATCAATCAGAGCGAGCGCATCCTCCAGCGCCACTTTGACCCGGCCTTGAAGAAGCCCGACCGGCCGGATAGGTTGCTCAAGAGCCGGGAGTTGGCTCAGATCCTTCGTTTCTATCTAGAGCGCTCACTACGTTACGGGATCTTTGATGCGACTGCTGCGCAGGAAGCACGAGGGCTACTTGAATCCATCGAGCAGGGCTACTCGCTTCAGTTCAGACGCTGCGCCCTGATCTTCGACTTCGACAAGACCGGAACCGAGGCCCCCGACAACGAGGTTGGCATTGAATTCCACCGCATCGGTAAGGATCTCATTCGCGCCTTACTGGAGAACTGCCGCAAGCCTGTTTCCGTCGAGATTGAGGAAGAACCGACCACGCACCTTCTTAGCGAGCAGTTCATACCGAACGTGCCAAAACTTGAGACAGCGGCCTTTATCGCACCCAAGAGAGCGCGGTCAACGTCCTGGACGGTGGATGAGCTCTGGGACGATGATCCGGAGGTACCAATCACCGCGCCAGCACCCCCGGCCGCAGAGGGAGCACCTGCGCCTGCTCACCAAGAGGCAGAAGAACAGGCGAGCCCTGTCGAGCCAACCCCTCCGTCTTCTATCGCTTCGGAAGTCGAAAAGGATGACGAACAACCTGCCGTGGCTGCCGTACCGGAAGCGCATGCTGAACCAGAGCATGGAGGGCACCCGGCGTCCGAGCCTGTGCCTCAAGCAGAGGCCTGCTATGACATCATGCTCGGCGTCAATGGCGACTCGCCTCAGTACGGATTACTCGGAGAGGTCTCCGGTAGAAAGGTCGCGCTAGATCTCAACCACACCCACACGATCAGTCTCTTTGGGGTTCAAGGCGGCGGCAAGAGCTACACACTTGGAACGGTGATCGAGATGGCCTCCATGCCGTTCCAGCATATCAACGTGCTGCCAAGCCCGCTTGCCACGGTCATCTTCCATTACAGCCCGACGCAGGATTATGCGCCGGAGTTTACCTCGATGATCAATTCGAACTCGGTGGATGAGGAGATTCGCGTCCTTCGCGAACGTTACAAGGCCAACCCAGAAGCGCTGAAAGATGTGCTGATTCTTACCCCTGCGAACAAGGTGGATGATCGCCGGGCCGAATACCCGGATATCGAGGTTAAGCCGATTGCTTTCTCTGCCTCCGAGCTTAAGGCCGCCCACTGGAAATTCCTGATGGGTGCGATTGGCAGCCAGAGCATGTACATGCGCCAGATCAATCTCATAATGAGGGGACTGCGCGACAACCTGACCTTGGACGCCCTACGAGCAGGCATTGATAACTCTGGCCTGTCCGATCACCTGAAGGAGCTGGCCCAGACGCGCCTGCTGTTCGCCAGTGAATACATCAACGATAACCAACGGCTTCAAGACCTGATTCGTCCGGGCCGCTTGATCATTGTGGATCTGCGTGACGAGTACATTGAAAAGGATGAAGCGCTCGGTCTGTTCGTGGTGATGTTGCAGATTTTCTCGGAAGCCACTTACCAAGGAGGCGCCTTTAACAAGCTCGTGGTATTTGACGAAGCCCACAAGTACATAGAGAACGATGATCTAGTTTCCGGATTGGTTGAAGTGGTTCGGGAAATGCGACATAAAGGCACCAGCATCATGGTCGCGTCCCAAGACCCGCCATCGGTTCCCGTTTCTCTAATTGAGCTGTCCTCACAGATCATCATGCACAAGTTCAACTCACCAGCCTGGCTTAAGCATATCCAGAAGGCCAATGCCGCCCTCGGAGAGTTGACTTCCGAGAAAATGAGTCACCTCGGTGCAGGCGAAGCCTATGTTTGGTCAAGCAAGGCCTCAGATGACTCGTTCACCCGCGGCGCAGTGAGAATCAAATGCCGTCCACGCATCACCCAGCATGGCGGCAGCACAAAGACGGCAGTTGCTAACCAGCAATAGCAATGCGAGCAGGCCTCACCAATCTGAACAAAACGAAGGCGACCTCCACCAAATGAGAACTCCCTTCCTGTGGGAGTGAGTTAGGCACTTTAGCCCCCTCCTGGAACCCATTTAAGGACGGGGTGCGGCTCTCCTGCTCCCGCACCCCAACCGCGCCACGCCAACCACGAACGTAAATCCGGCACCCTGCCGATTCCGATTGTTTGCGGCAGGTTCCAGCCGACCACCGCAGCATTCCGCCATCCAGACGACTGCGGAATGGCGTGATGACGACCACAGGCAAACCAACGACCGACTGCCGCGGCGCGCCGGCATTGGCCCTAGTCCTAGCCGTCGCGCTGACCAATGCCACGCCCGCGTCAGCGGGCGATGCCTCCCCAGAGCATGCGCAGTTGGCGACCCTCGCGCGCCAGCTCGATCTGATCGACCGCCTCGCCGAGCACGCCGCCCATACCGCTCCGCAGGAGCGCGCCCGCTACCACTTCGACCATGCCCGCCTGCGCGAGGACCTCCAGCGCGTTCGGGCCGGTATCCAGGACTACCTGACGCCGCCGCGCGCCCAGCCGCGCGATTCGGTCGAGCTGTCCGGTGACTACCGCCAGTCCAGCCCGCCCTCCGACCAGGAGGCACCCCAATGAACGCCGCCCAGGTCAGCGCCTTCCAGGCCAACGGCGGCTTCGCCCCCGCCGCTGTGGCCACGGTGGTGCTCGGTCTGGTGTTCGCCGTCCTGCTCCTGTGGGGCGTGTGGGCCATGCGTACCGCCTACACCGGCTGGGCCGAGCAGCGCCTGTCCCAGCGTCAGTTCCTGGGTGTCGTCGTGCGCTTCGTCGCGATGTACCTGGTGCTGACCTATTTCCTCCTGTCCTGACCACCACGAAAGGCCCTACCGCCATGAAGACCCATCCGATTCCCCATCGCGTTGCCACCACCATCCTCGCGCCATTGATGCTGATGGGTTTGCCATTGGCGGCCCGGGCGCAGGGCCTGCCGACCATCGAGGACCCCTCGCGCGGCCAGGGCAGCGGCATCATGCAGACGCTGCAGAACTACGGCTACGACATCGTGCTGCTGATCGCGCTCCTCGTGGTCGCCTCGATGTTCGTCGGCGTGTGCTACCACGCCTATACGCGCTACTCGGAAATCCATACCGGCCGCGCCACCTGGGGCCAGTTCGGCCTCACCGTGGCCGTGGGTGCGATCCTGCTGGTGGTCGGCATCTGGCTGCTGACCAAGGCCACCGGCGTGCTCTGAGCGGCGATGGCTGCCTTGAACGATATCGCGCGTGACGGGTTGGTGACCTTCCTGCCGCACAGGCTGAACCGCCAGCCCGTCGTGGTGAGGGGCCTGACCGCCGACGAACTTTGGATCTGCGCCGGTCTGTCCGCGGTGGCGGGGTTCATCGCCGGCGTGCCGCTGGCTTGGGCCACGCACAGCGTCGCCATGGTGCCGACCCTGATCGTGGCCGGCGTGGCGGCTGGCGTGTTCGGTGGTGGCGGCTTCCTGCGCCGGCAGAAGCGCGGCCGCCCGGACATCTGGCTGTACCGGCAACTGCAGTGGCGCCTGACGCTGCGCCATCCGCTGGCAGCGTCCTCGCTCGGTGGGCACCGTCTCATCACGCGGTCTGGGTACTGGACCACCCGGCGCTCACGCGGAGCAGCCGCCTCATGAGCCGTTTCAGGAATGAAGTCCATCACCTGCAGGCCCATGTGCGCACGCTGCGCCTGGGCGCCGGTGCGTTGTTCGTGGTGGCGCTGCTGCTCGGTTTCGGCTGGTGGAGTGCGCCGAGGCAACTGACGATCCACGTGCCCCCCGATCTGCGCTCGGGCAGCACCCGCGCCTGGTGGGATGTGCCGCCCGAGAATGTCTATGCGTTCGCCTTCTACGTCTGGCAGCAGGTACAACGTTGGCCGACGGATGGCGAACAGGACTACCCGCGCAACCTCCACGCGCTGTCGGCCTATTTCACACCGGCCTGCCAGGCCTTCCTGCGCCAGGACTACGAGCACCGGCGCAGCAGTGGCGAATTGCGCCAGCGGGTGCGTGGCATCTACGAGATTCCGGGGCGCGGCTTTGGCGACAACCCCACGATGCGGGTAAAGACGGTTTCCAGCCGCGACTGGATCGTCACGCTCGATGTCAGCGCGGACGAGTACTACGGCGCCGAGCAGGTCAAGCGGGCCCTGGTGCGCTATCCGCTGAAAGTGGTGCGGCTGGACGTCGATCCCCAGCACAACCCCTTCGGTCTTGCGCTGGACTGCTATGACGGCGCGCCGCAGCGGATCGAGGCACCGTCGCCGGCAGTGCCTCCGTCCGGCACGCCCGGCGGCGGCCTTTCGCAGGGAGGCAACCCATGAAACACCACGTCTTCACCATCGTGGCGAGCCTGGCCGTTGGCTTCGGCCTGGTGCCGGACAGCCATGCCATCGAGGTCCTGCGCTGGCAGCGGCTGCCGCTGGCCGTCCCGCTGGTCGTCGGCCAGGAGCGCGTGGTCTTCATCGATCGCAACGTGCGTGTCGGCCTGCCCCCGAGCCTGGGCGAGCGGCTGCGCGTGCAGAGCGCGGGTGGCGCCATCTACCTGCGCGCCAGCGAGGCCATCGGGCCGACGCGGCTGCAACTGCAGGACGTGGAATCCGGCGCCATCGTGCTGGTCGACATCGCAGCCACGGACGCCGGGGAAGGCGAGCAGCCGCTGGAGCCTGTACGCATCGTCCTGCAGGAGGCCGTCGCGGAGGCCAGCGGTGACACTGCCGCCGGTCCAACCCAGGCAGCGCAACCCGCGAGGCGTCGGCAAACGCCGATAACCGTTGTCCTGACGCGCTACGCGGCGCAGAACCTTTACGCACCGCTGCGCACCGTCGAGCCCGTGGCCGGCATCGGGCGCGTGCCGCTGCGGCGCCCGCTCGCGCTGGACGCACTGCTGCCAACGCTGCCGCTGAAGGCGCGGGCGCTGGCGGCCTGGCGACTCGAAGACCAGTGGGTCACCGCGGTGCGCCTGACCAACACCTCGCCTCACCGTATCGATCTCGATCCAAGGGTGCTGCAAGGCGACTTCGTGGCCGCGACCTTCCAGCATCCGGACCTGGGGCCGGCGGGCGCTTCGACCGACACCACGGTGGTCTATCTGGTCACGCGCGGCCGTGGCCTGGCCGAGTCCCTGATGCCGGTGCTCAGCCCCATCGATGCCGGCACGAACTTGCCGCCGGCCGCCGCTGCGGGGAGGACGTCCGATGAGGAGTAATCCCCTGTTGAAGTGGCTGCTGATTCCGATGGCATTGTTGCTGGTGTTCGTCGGTGCCAGGCTGTTCTCAGGCAGTGACGCTGCGCCTGGCAAGCAGGATGTTCCGGGGCAGCTCACTCCCGAAGAAATGAAGGCGCTCGGCATCGCGGGCGACACCCCGCGCGACACCGTCGCCACCCTGGTCGCGCAGGTCAAGCAGCTCCGCACCGAGCTGCAGACCGCGCTGAGCGACAACCGCCAGCACAAGGCCGAGAACGAGCGCCTGCGTACCCGCGAGGGTGCGATCGACCAGCGCATCCAGAACGCCCTCGACAGCGAACGCCGCCGCCTGGAACAGGAGCGCACCCAGGCCGCCAGCGACCGGCAGCAGACGCAAGGGCTGATGCAGGAATTGCAGCGCCGCCTGGACGGGCTGTCCGGCAAGGGCGATGCCGCCGACCTGCCGATCGGCCTTGGACTGGATGGGCATGACGGCGGGCCGCTCAAGGACGGCGGCATGCGCTGGATCGAACCGGATGACGCCCGGTCCGATCCGAAGAACGGTTCGGCCGGCGGCCTGCGTTTGCCCGCTTTTCCCTCCAGCTTCGGCCCGGCCTCGCCGGAGCTGTCGGCTGCGGCGGAGGCCGTCAGCGACAGGACGGCGCAGGCCGTTGGCGGCACCGCCCAGGCGGTCTATACGGTGCCCGCCAATGCCACGCTGATGGGCTCGGTCGCCATGACCGCGCTGATCGGTCGCATTCCCATCGACGGCACCGTCAACGACCCGTTTCCCTTCAAGGTGCTGATCGGGGCCGACAACCTGGCGGCCAACGGCATCGAAATTCCCGACGTGGCCGGTGCGGTGGTCAGCGGCACGGCCTCGGGCGACTGGACGCTCTCGTGCGTGCGTGGGCAGGTTCGTTCCATCACCTTCGTGTTCAGCGACGGCACCATCCGCACGGTGCCGGAGGACGACGGCAAGCGCAGTCGAAGCCAGAACAGCACCAGCCTGCTGGATGGCCTGGGCTGGATCAGCGATCCCTACGGCATCCCGTGCGTCTCGGGCGAGCGGCGCAGCAATGCCCAGCAGTACCTGGGATCGCAGGCGTTGATCACCGCGGCCGGCGCGGGCGCCGCCTCGCTTATCAAGTCCGACAACGGCAGCGTGGCCGTGGTCGCCAACAACAGCGGTTCGCTGGGCACGGTCGGCATTTCGGGCAACGAGGCCATGGGCCGCATCCTGGCCGGTGGCGTGCGCGACATGGCCGACTGGGTCAACAAGCTCTACGGCCAGGCCTTCGCTGCGGTCTACGTGCAGCCCGGCGCCAGGGTGGCCGTGCACCTGGAGCAGCCGATCGCCATCGACCACGACGCCAAGGGGCGCCGGGTGAATCACCTCATGGGAGAAGCGCATGCGTCGGACCTGGATTGACCGCCCCCTTGTCCTGCTCGCCGCCGCCGTTCTCGCAGGTTGTGCCACCAGCTCGGAAAAGCTGCTGCCCCGGGGCGAGCACACCATGCTGGACATCTGGCAGCACGAGACTGGCGGCTACAGCGGCGGCCAGGCCGGCCGCCTGCTGCTCGACGCACGCCAGGAGCTACGGCGCCCGCTGGCCGACGCTGACACCCTCGCGGCGTCCGCCCGGAACGCGGCCTACACCCGCACGGCAGCGAACGAGATCCAGCGACAGTTCCATCGACTGCCGAACCCCGATCTGGTGATGTACGTCTTTCCGCACCTGGCCGGCACCGACCCAGTACCGGTGCCCGGCTACAGCACCGTCTTCCCGCTCTACCAGCGCGTGCAGTACGCGATGCCCGGCGAGCGGTTGGAGGACTACTGATGGGCTGGCGACTGCCGTGGCCGCGTCGTCCGGCCCCCAGGCCAGTCCAGGCCGACATCGAGCCGGACGCCTGGACGCGGCATGTCGACCGCCTCGCTGCGCACGGCATCGACGCACCTGGCGCCGCCCTTGGGTCGAATCATCGGCGACCCGCGACGCGGGCCGACCACGCGGCGCTCTACGACGTGGCGCCGTCCTTCGCCGACCTGCTGCCCTGGGTCGAGTACCTGCCGGCCACGAAGAGCATGCTGCTCGAAGATGGCCAATCGGTGGCGGCGTTCTTCGAGTTGCAGCCGATCGGTACCGAAGGGCGCGAGACCGCCTGGCTTTGGCAGGCCCGTGATGCCTTGGAGAATGCGCTGCAGGACTCCTTCGACGAACTGGACGAGAACCCGTGGGTGGTGCAGCTCTACGCGCAGGACGAAGCCGATTGGGACCACTACCTGCGCACGCTGGGGGCGTACCTGCATCCACGCGCGCAGGGCAGCGCGTTCAGCGAGTTCTATCTGCGCTACTTCGGGCACCACCTGCGCGCGATCGCGAAGCCGGGCGGCCTGTTCGAGGACACCACGGTCACACGCCTGCCGTGGCGCGGCCAGACCCGGCGCGTGCGCATGGTGGTTTATCGCCGCACCCCGGACGCCGCATCGGCCCGGCGGGGGCAATCGCCCGAGCAGGCCCTGGCGACGATTTGCGACCGCCTGGTCGGCGGCCTGGCGAATGCTGGCGTCAAGGCCCGGCGCCTTGGCGCGGCGGACATTCACGACTGGCTGCTGCGTTGGTTCAACCCGAATCCCGGCGCGCTGGGCAGCACGGCCGAAGACCGGGAACGTTTCTACGCGCTCGCCCGCTACCCGGAGGAACGGGAAGAAGGTGAGATCGAACTGGCCAGCGGCGACTTCGCACAACGCCTGTTCTTCGGTCAACCGCGCTCGGATGTCGCCCGCGGCCTGTGGTTCTTCGACGGCATGCCGCACCGGGCTATCGTCATGGACCGCCTGCGCTCGCCGCCCGCGACCGGACACGTGACCGGCGAGACGCGCAAGGGCGGCGATGCGATGAACGCGCTGTTCGACCAGATGCCTGAGGACACGGTGATGTGCCTGACTCTGGTCGCCACGCCGCAGGATGTGCTGGAGGCGCACCTCAACCACCTGGCCCGCAAGGCGGTTGGCGATACGCTCGCCAGCGAACAGGCGCGCCAAGACGTGCAGCAGGCCCGCGGCCTCATCGGCAGCGCGCACAAGCTGTACCGGGGCACGCTGGCGTTCTACCTGCGCGGCCGCGACATGGCGCAGCTCGACGCCCGCGGCCTGCACCTGGTCAATGTCATGCTCAATGCGGGCTTGCAACCAGTGCGCGAAGAGGACGAGGTGGCCCCGCTCAACACCTACCTGCGCTGGCTGCCCTGTCTGTTCGACCCGGCGGCGGACAAGCGGCAGTGGTACACGCAACTGATGTTCGCGCAGCACGCGGCCAATCTGGCGCCGGTGTGGGGGCGCAGCCAGGGCACCGGCCATCCGGGCATCACCTTCTTCAACCGGGGCGGCGGCACGATCACCTTCGATCCACTGAACCGGCTCGACCGGCAGATGAACGCCCACCTGTTCCTCTTCGGCCCCACCGGCTCCGGCAAGAGCGCCACGCTGAACAACATCCTCAACCAGGTCACGGCGATCTACCGGCCCAGGTTGTTCATTGTCGAGGCCGGCAACAGCTTTGGCCTGTTCGGTGACTTCGCCGCTCGGCTGGGCCTGAGCGTGCATCGCGTGAAGCTGGCACCCGGCGCGGGCGTGAGCCTGGCGCCATTCGCCGATGCCTGGCGACTGGTCGATACACCGGGCCAGGTGCAGACGCTGGATGCCGACGCCCTGGACGAGGACGGCGACACCCATCAGGCCGACGACGGGGATGACCAGCGCGACGTGCTCGGCGAACTCGAAATCACCGCCCGACTGATGATCACCGGCGGCGAGGACAAGGAGGAAGCGCGCATGACGCGCGCCGACCGCAGCCTGATTCGCCAGTGCATCCTGGACGCCGCCCAGCGCTGCGTGGCACAGCCGCGCACGGTGCTGACCCGCGACGTGCGCGACGCGCTGCGCGAACGCGCCCGCGACGCCAACCTGCCGGATGCCCGGCGCGCGCGGCTGCTGGAGATGGCCGATGCGATGGACATGCTCTGCCAGGGCGCGGATGGCGAGATGTTCGACCGTCCGGGCACGCCCTGGCCCGAGGCGGACATTACCATCGTGGATCTGGCCACCTTCGCGCGCGAGGGCTACAACGCGCAGCTCTCCATCGCCTACATCTCGCTGATCAACACGGTGAACAACATCGCCGAGCGCGACCAGTTCCTGGGCCGGCCGATCATCAACGTCACCGACGAAGGCCACATCATCACCAAGAACCCGCTGCTCGCGCCCTACGTGGTCAAGATCACCAAGATGTGGCGCAAGCTCGGTGCGTGGTACTGGCTGGCGACGCAGAACATCGACGACCTGCCCAAGGCCGCCGAGCCCATGCTCAACATGATCGAGTGGTGGATCTGCCTGTCGATGCCGCCCGACGAGGTGGAGAAGATCGCCCGGTTCCGCGAACTGTCGCCCGCGCAGAAGGCGCTGATGCTGTCCGCGCGCAAGGAGACGGGCAAGTTCAGCGAGGGCGTCATCCTGTCCAAGTCGATGGAAGTGCTGTTCCGCGCCGTGCCGCCCAGCCTATATCTGGCCCTTGCGCAGACCGAACCGGAAGAAAAGGCCGAACGCTACCAGCTCATGCGCCAGTACGGCATCGGCGAACTGGATGCCGCCTTCAAGGTGGCCGAGAAGATCGACCAGGCGCGTGGCATCGCATCGCCACCGCTGTTCCTGCCGAAATGACCGGAGCGCGTCATGTCCTCGAAGCGAACCACCTTGCCGAGCCGGTCCCAGGCCATTCGCAAGCGCGCCGGGCGCATGCCACGGCTGCCTTGGGTGGTCGCCGGCATCCTTGTAGCCGGCCTGCTGGGCTGGCTCCTGTACCGCACGCCCGGTGCGCCGGCACCACGCACGGGGCCTGAGGTCGCGCAGGCGCATCCGGCCGGCCCACCCTGGCGTCACGGCCCAGCCGATGCGCGCTTCACGCTGACGCTGTACGCCGACCTGGAATGTCCGTTCTGCAAGGCCTACTACCCGACCCTGATGGCCTGGATCGATGCCCATCCCGAGGCCAGCCTGCGGTGGCATCACCTGCCGCTGGCGATGCACGATCCCGAGGCGAGTCGGCTGGCCCGCGTGGCCGAGTGCGCAGGCGAAGCGCAAGGCCACGAGGCCTTCTTCGGTGCCATCGCCTGGCTCTACCAAAACACCCGGGGCGATGGCCAGGGGCTGCCCACCGATCAGGCCTGGCCAGGTCTGACGACCGCCATGCGGGCCTGCCTGGAAAGCGATCGCCCTGCAGCCATCGTTCGCGCGCAGGCCGACGAGGCTGTGAGTAGCGGCATCAACGCCACGCCCACCGTGCGGCTTGACGACGGCCTGACGGGGAAATCGCTGCTGCTGCACGGTCCGGTCGAGGGCGATGCGCTGCTGTCGGCGCTTGATCTGGTTGCATCGCCGGACAGGCCCGACGCTCGTTCAGTGGGGGCCGCCGACGCCGCCGGCACGGCGGTCCGTGGTCGCCGTCATGGCCTCGCCGAGGCCCAGTAGTCGCGGAGCGCGCGCACGCTGTCCGATGGCGAAGGCATGTAGCCGCTCAGGTTGATGAGCCCGACGTTCATGCCGCGTTCGTCGGTGGTGCCCCTGAGCATCAGCCGTTGGAAGCGGCCGGTGTCCAGGCCATATCGATGCGGATCATCGACTTTCAGCGCCAGTAGGTGCAGGTGCGAGTTCCAGATTCGGAACTTCGCATGTTCGATGGCCCGTATCGCCTGCCAGGGAACGAAGACCCGCTGGGGGCCTTCGCGCTTGAGGCCGAGGGTATCGGCCACGAGGTCGGCGGGTGGGTCGAGGCGACGCAACCGCCGCAAGAGTGTTCGCACGATCGCCCGTGTGAGCGCCACGGCCAGGATGACGCCGCCCAGCGCAAGGGCGAGCACGACAGGGTCCGTCTCGTGGATGTCCTTGACGAGGGGCGGCAGCACGACGACCAGCAGAGGGAACACGATCCCCATGCCCATGACCAGCACTTCCCACCACGCGGCGCGCGCGATGGGAATGCGCAGCGTCGCCGGGAAGCGAGGCAAGGGCATGTGCTTGCCTCGCCAGCGCAGGCGGCGTCCATACTGCCGGGCCAGGACCATGAGCCCCATGACGAAGGTGACGAGGAAGACCGCGGCAGCCAGTCTGGCGGGGCCAGGGTCCGCGCGCAGGGATGACAGCAACGCAAGCACCAGCATCAGACCCGACACCAGGAGCACCGGCTCCACCACGAAGACGTAGATCCTTGTCCACCAGACGCTTCCCGCTCGCTGTGCGCTCATGGCCCTCCGTCCCGATCCCGCTTCGATACCGCTCCCATCCTGGTCATCCAGTCGCTGCGGTCGAAATACACCTCGTTGCGGCGAATCTTGCCCGCGTGGTCCAGTTGCACCAGGCACACGCCGACCACGGTCAACACCTCACCGCCGACCGGGATGTCCGCGCGCCATTTGTTGAGGAAGCCATCCTGCATGGGGATGCCCTCGACCTGCGTCCAGACCCACGCCGGATTGCGTGCCAACAGGCGCTCGAAATAGCCCAGCAACGCGGGCTTTCCCCGCAGCCCTTGGGGTACGGCAGGGTCGAGATAGAAGGCATCCTCCGAATAGAAGGCAGCCAGTCGCTGGGGATCGTTGCCGGTCCAGGAGGGCAGCCACGCCAGCGCAAAGCGCCGCGCCTGCTCCGCATCGAGGGCGTTCATCGTGATGTACCGGGCCGACCCGGAACGCGCGTCATCGGTGCGCCGACTTGCGGGTTCCGCTGTCGATGGCCTTGAGCAGCGCAGCGCCAAGCACCGACTTGAGCACGCCGCCGAGAACGAAGGGGGCCACGCCCACGGCGATGGCTTTCTGCACGCCGACCATCGCGGCCAGCCAGGCGCCGCCGAGCAGCAGGCACAGGGCGTTGCCGATCAGCATCGCCGCGAAGGCCATCACGACGCGCCCGCCATGCCAGCCGCGTTCGACCAGCCAGCCGGTCAGCGCGCCGGCCACGGGAAAAGCCAGCAGGTAGCCACCCGTCGGTCCCAGGAAGCGCGCCAGGCCTCCCGTGCCACCGGCGAACACCGGCAACCCGAGCGCGCCCTGGGCCAGCCAGACGAGGATCGTCAGGCCACCCAGGCGCCAGCCGTACAGTGCGCCGACCAGCGTGACGGCCAGCGTCTGCATGGTCATCGGCACCGGCACCATGGGCACGCTGACGTGGGACGACGCGGTGAGCACCAGGGTGCCGAACAGCACCGCCAGCACCTTGGTCGCGGTGGACTGTCCGCGCAGCCAGCGGGTTGTGTCGAGGGTCCCGAGGGTTTGGGTCGAGGTTGAGGTCATGGGTTCTCCTTCATGAATGGCGGTACTGGCCGCCGGGCGCATCCTTGCGCGGACACCGGAAACGTCATCGATCCTGCTTGCCCTGCAGGCAGATCAGCGTCTGCTGGCCGAGCGCCACCTGGGCGCGTCCCTGCTCGGTGACGCCGAAGACTTCGAGTTGGCAGATGGTCAGGGTGCGTCCGGAGCGCACCACCGTGCCGATCGCTTCGAGGTAGTCGCCCTGCGCGGGGGCCAGCAGGTTGATCTTGAACTCGACGGTCAGCACGGAGCTGTCCGGTGGAAACAGCGTGAAGCCCGCGTAGCCGCCGGCCGAGTCGGCGATGGCGCTGGTGCCGCCGGCATGGAAGTAGCCATGCTGCTGGGTGAGGGTTTCGCGGAACGGCAACCGGATGCTGACCCGCCCGCGCGCAACCTCGTGCAGTTCGGCGCCCAGGTGGTGCATCAGGCCCTGGCGGGCGAAGCTGTCGCGGACGATTCGCTCGACCTGGGGATCGAGCGGCAAGGATGGGGCGGCTTGGGTCATCGTTCTAAGGTTCCTTTGCAGTGGAGAGGGGGTTGAATCGAGGTGGCCGCTTCTCCAGGAATGCACGCATGCCTTCCTCGTGGTCGGGCAGCGAAAGGGTGTGGTGGAAGGCGGCCCGCTCGCGGCGTAGTCCTTCATCCATGGGCAGGCTGGCGCTGGCACGCGCGGCCTGCTTGATCAGGACCAGCACCTCGCCCGACAGCGACGCCATGTCGGCGGCGAGCCGGCGGCCCTCTTCGAGCAGGTGATCGGGGGGCACGATGCGCGAGACCAGCCCGCTGCGTTCGGCCTCGCGGGCGTCCATGCGGCGCCCGGTCAGCAGCAGGTCCAGCGCCTTGGCCATGCCGAGCAGGCGCGGCAGGCGCTGCGTGCCGCCCGCGCCGGGCATGGTGCCGACGCGAACCTCCGGGTGGCCGAACACGGCGTTCTCGGCCGCCAGCACGATGTCGCACATCTCGACCAGTTCGCAGCCGCCGCCGAGCGCGAAGCCCTGCACCAGCGCCACCACGGGCTTGGGGAACGTGCCCAGCGGCGCGCAGCAACCGGCGAAGTCAGTGGCCCGCGCCTGCTCCGCGCTGATGCCCAGCATTTCCTTGAGATCGGCACCGGCCGCGAAGTGTTCGCCTTCGGCGCGCAGCAGGACCACCCGCACGGCGGCGTCGGCCGCCAGCCTGTCGAGGTGCGCGGCCATCGCATCGGTCAGTGAGCGGCACAGGGCGTTGCGGGCTGCCGGCCGGTCGATGACCAACTCGGCATAGCCGTCTGGGTGCGACGCGCATCGAATGAAATCGGAAGACATGGGTTCTCCTGCGAGGAACCGCCCGAAGTGCCGGGCCGTCATCGATTCGGCAGCGCCGGGCAGTACCTGCGAAGTCTGCTGCGCGATGACGCTTGCGGCCAAGCGCGAATATCTCAGGTGGGACTGAAAATTTCTCGCTGGAGCCGACGCCATGCCCGGCCCAGAATCAATTCGCGGACGGGCCTCGTCTTTCCCTCAACGCCCCGGTACTCCCCGTCCCAGCGAACTCCCATGGAACATACCGCCCTCGTGGCGCTGATCGTCTACGCCTTCGTCATGTCGATCACGCCCGGTCCCAACAACGTGATGCTGATGTCCTCGGGCCTGCTCTTCGGCTTGGGCCGAACCTGGCCGCACCTGTTGGGCATCCCCGCGGGCGTGATGGTGCAGCTCGGGATCACCGGCGCCGGCCTCGGTGCGGTGTTCGCCCTCGAACCTCGCCTGCAGGTCGCATTGAAGGTCGTGGGCAGCCTCTACCTGCTCTGGCTGGCCGCGCGGCTGTGGCGCGCGGTCGAACTGGAGGAGACCGAGGCCGGCCGGCCCATCGGCTTCATGCAGGCGCTGGCCTTCCAGTTCGTCAATCCGAAGGCCTGGCTGATCTCGGTGACGGTGGTGTCCACCTTCCTGCCGCCGGGCGAAGGCTACGCACTGCGCCTGCTGGTGGTCAGCCTGGTGTTCGCCGCCATCGGACTGCCCTGCATGCTGGTCTGGGCCGTCTTCGGCGCCGGCCTGCGGCCCTGGCTGCGCGACCGCGCCGTCGCTCGCGTGGTCAATCGTGCGATGGCGACCCTGGCCGCCCTGACCGTTCTTCTCTTCTGGATCTGATGCCATGACGACACTCTCCCATGATCAACTCCGGGCCCATGCGCTGGCCTGGATCGATGACTGGAACCGGCGCGACGTGCCGGCGGTGCTGGCCGCCTACGCCGACGACGCACTGTTCGTGAGCGCGCTGGCGCAGCCCTATACCGGTGGCACGCGGGTACAAGGCAAGGACGCGCTGCGCCGCTACTGGCTGGCCGCGCTCGCCGACAGGCCGGACCTGCGGTTCGAACTCATCTCGGCCATCTGCGATGTCGAGGCGCAGACCGTCGTCGTCCATTACGTGGCGCAGGCCTGCGGCAAGCGCACGCGCATGTGCGAGATCATGCGCTTCGAGAACGGGCGGCAGGTCCATGGCGAGGCTCTGCACGGCGTCCCCGCCGAGGAGGACACGCCATGACGGCACTGCTGCGCGCCGTCCGGACCGACGACGGCAACCGCTATGACTGGGGTGGGGTCTGCCTGGGCTGGCGACTGCTGGAACTGCAACACATGCAGGTGCGGCAGGAATGGATGCCCGCAGGCGGCGCCGAAGCACCCCACTGGCACGCCAGGGCGCACCAGTTCTTCTACGTGCTCAGTGGCCACCTGCGCCTGAGCACGCCCGACCAGGACGTGCTGCTGGCAGCCCGTCAAGGCGTGCATGTCCCGGCCGGCACTCGCCACATCGCCGCCAATGGTGGCGACGAGGACGTGAATTTTCTGGTGTTCTCCAGCCCCAGCACGCAGGGCGACCGCATCGAATCGACCTCGGCCGCCGAACCGGATCGCCATCGCGACTCGGAGCCTGCGTCATGACCGTTTTCGCCATTGCCCAGCTCACCATCCACGACCGGACAGCCTACGACCGCTACCAGGCGCGCTTCATGGAGGTGTTCCGCCACCACCGGGGACGTCTGCTGGCCGCGGACGAGCAGCCTCGCACCATCGAAGGCACCTGGCCGCACCAGAAGCTCGTGCTCATGTCCTTTCCCGACGAAGCCGCCTTCCATGACTGGGCGGAATCGGACGAGTACCAACGCATTGCCCAGGATCGCATGGCCGGCGCGCAGGCCGTGGTGCTGCTGGTCCAGGGTCTCGCTGTGAATGACTGAGCCCATCGACATTCGCGCCGCCGACGGCTATGCACTGGGTGGATTCGCCTGGCGCCGCCCCTGCGATCCACGACGCCCGCATCCGGTCGCGGTCATCAACGCTGCCACCTCGGTGCGCTGCCGGTACTACGGGCGCTTTGCCGACTGGCTCCACAGCCACGGATGGGACGTGGTGACCTACGACTACCGCGGCATCGGCGAATCGCGACACCGTGGGCTGCGTCGGCTGCAGGCCGACTGGATCGACTGGGGGCAGCACGATTTCGAGGGTGTGCTGCAGTACCTCGCCTGGCGATTCCCCGGCCAGCCGATCGACGTGGTCGGCCACTCCGCTGGGGGCTTCGTGATCGGGCTGGCCGCGTCCGCACACCGCGTGCGGCGCATCTTCACCATGGGGGCGCAGTACGCCTACTGGCGCGACTATGCGCCCGCCGCACGCCGCGCCATGTTCCTGCGCTGGCACGTGGCCATGCCGCTGCTGGCGCGGGTGCTTGGCTACGTGCCAGCCAAGCGCCTGGGATGGATGGAGGACACGCCCAAGGGTGTGGCGCTGGACTGGGCACGCATGGGTCCCCGCTTCGAGGGCACGGTGCGCCGCGGCCGGGAGACGCTGGAAGGCGAGCCCGAAGCCGAAATGCTGGCACGGCGCTTCGGCCAGGTGCGCGCACCGATCCTGGCGCTGGGCATCGAGGACGATCCGTTCGGCACGGTACCGGCGCTGGACCGCCTGCTGGATTACTACACCGGCAGCGAGCGTCATCACCTGCGCTTGGCTCCCGCGGCCATCGGGCAGGCCGAAATCGGCCATTTCGCCTTCTTCCACGAGCGCTTCCGCGAGGCGCTGTGGCCCCTGGCGCTGGACTGGTTGCGCACCGGCGAGCCACCGGCCCGCCACCTCGGTGCACTGAAGCATCGACCTGCGGACGACTATCAGGCAGCGAGAAGTACGGCATGACTGTGGATGAGGCCCATTCACCAGGACTGGAGCGGAAGCGCTGGCCGATCAAGATCACATCAGTAGCGATTCTGCGGCTTGACTGAACGTGATCGTGGGGTGCTGGGTGCTCACTGGCCTGCACCTGTCGCGATCGTTCAATACAGGGGATGAAGCCCGGCCCAGAATCCATTTCTCCATCTAACTTGGAGAGCTGAGATGATTTTCAGATACACGATTCTCTACGTCGAAGACGTGGCCGCCTCGCTGGCCTTTTACGAACGTGCTTTTGCCATGGAGCGGGGCTTTCTGCACGAGTCGGGGGACTATGGTGAACTCGTTACGGGGGCAACCAAGCTGGCCTTTTCTTCCGTCAAATTGATGCGAACTCTGGGCAAGACACCCGGCAAGCCCGCACCCGAGATCCCGGTATTCGAGATCGCCTTTGAAACGGAAGACGTACATGCGGCCTATACGCGTGCCGTAGCCGCTGGCGCACAAGCCGTGCAGGAGGTCAGAAGTGAGCCTTGGGGGCAGACGACGTGTTACGTCACCGATATCAACGGTTATCTGGTAGAGATTTGCTCTCCTGTCCAGTTGCCAAGCGCAGGTTGACGCAGGAGTTCGAGGATGCTGGATTGCCGGCGCAACTGCGCCGGGGTATGGCCGAACCAGCGTACAAGCTCGCGGTTCATGTGGGCCTGATCGCTGAAGCTACATATGCTGGCTATTTCGGCAAGAGGTTCGCCCGACGAAAGCAGCCCGGCTGCCCGGCGCGCCCGTCCCAAGAGCCGCCAGTAGTCCGGCGGTGGGAGTCTTCTGCCCAGAAAGACTCTTTGCATCGTTCGGATGGAAATGCCCATCCTGCGGCAGACAGCGCCGACCGTTTCTCCAGACTGGCTGAGCGCCACGATGGCCTCGTCCAGATTCGTCCAGGCTTCGCACTGCTCGTCGAGAATTTCCCCGATTCGATCATGGTCTGCGGCAATCACCTGCATGGCGGGCGCGCTCACGCCCGCGCCCGGGCGCAACCTATAGCCTGTGATCGTGGTGCCGGGGAGCAGATCGACCAGCCGAGGCCGAACATCAAACCCGGTTGACACGATCTGAACCAAGCCATCCGCATGGCGGATGCACAGTACGTCTTGGCATCCGTCGGGCAGCACCAGATAGCGCTCGGCCCTGTTCACCGGGTAAACCCAGCGGTGGAAGCTGGCAATGTCTTGCATGTCGGGAAATTTACTCCAGGAACCGCCGAATGATCCGATATTCATGGTTTGCTGGATCGATTGGCATGATGGCCTTTGAGCCACTCGATGACATCGTCAGCATTCCGATCTGGCGGGAACACCGGATAGAACACATGCTCGATTACGCCATCGTGCGCAATCAGGGTCAGCCGCTTGAGCAGCGCCAGGCCTTGCACCTCGAAGACCGGCAGACCGAGCGCGGCTGCAAATGAAAGGCAATGGTCGGACAGCAAGGGAAAAGGCAGGTGCAGGCGCGCCACCGCCTCGCATTGGTACGCGGTGTCCTGCGTGGACACGCCGAACAACTGGGCGACGCCCAAGGACTTCAGTTCGGCGAAATGATCCCTGAAGGCACAGGATTGCGGGGTGCAGCCCCGTGCTCCTGGAATCTCGTCCCAGCCCGGAGGCAGTGCGACATCTGGCCGGCCCGTCATCGGGAAGAGATAAAGCACCGTGCGTCCGCGCAGGCGCGAAGGATCGATACGGCCACCATCCGTCGATGCCAGTTCAAGCCTGGGCAGGCGCATGCCTGTCAGGTGGCGGGCGCCGCCATCATCCTCCGGCTGTGGAAGACCCGACCAATCGACCTGTTGCAGGTTGTTCATGGCTTCACCACCGCTCGTTACCGGCCAGCCAAAGGACGTAGCTCTTCCAGCCGGCGGGTTCGGCGAAGCGCGTGTAGGCCCGGATGGCATCGGGGTTGTCCTCGGGGACCAGCCAGCGCAGATGAATCCAGGCGCGTGATCGCCCGGTATCGGCGATGGCCGTGATGAGCCGCTGCGCGAGTCGTTTCCCGCGCGCGGCGGGCAGGACGTACAGGTCGTCGAGCTGGCCCGAACGCCCTCCGGAGATCGCCTCGGGCAGATCGAAGAACACTGCGAAGGCGACGAGTTCGTCGCCGAGAAAGCCACCCAGCACTTCCGCGATCGGATCGGCGATCAAGGCATTGGCATGAGCCAGTGCATTCGCCCCGGCGCCTTGCCCGTGGCGCATCTCGTCGCCATAGGCGGCCAGCAGGGAGGCAAGCGCAACGGCTTCATGGGCAACGAGCCGTCGAAGCGTCACATCGTCATCCGGCGGTGCTTTCTGGTCTTTCGGATATGCGGTATTCATACGTGTCTATGCTGTCCGCGCTTCTGGGTTCCGAGTTCCGCTTTCCGACTGACATTGCTCGCGCAGCCAGCCGCGCAGGTTATCCAGCCGTCGATCCTCGGATAGCGCCTCGGGATAGACGAGCCAGAAGCCGACACCCGCGCTCACGGGGTGGTCGAAGACCGAGGCCAGGCGTCCGAGCCGGACGGCACTCTCGGCCAGTTCGCAGACGGCGATCGACACGCCAGCCCCATCGGCGGCCGCCTGCATCGTCAGGCCGCCCGAATCCACGCGGGTCACGACAGCCGGCTCGAACGGCCCGCCGGGCAGGCTGTCCATCCAGCGCTGCCAAGTGAGGCAATGCCGCGAAACGAACAGGTTGGCGCGCGCGACCTGCTTGAGGCGTTCCCGGCGCGAGCCGGTGGCAAAGCCCGGGCGCGCGTACAGATCGATGGTGGCCTCGAACAACAGGTCGGCCTGCAGGCCGGCCCACTGGCCGTCGCCATACCAGATGCCGGCATCGGCCACGCCGGCGGCCAGATCCACGTCGTCCTGCGTGGTGGAGATGTCCAGCGAGAAGCCGCGCCGCTCGAACGGATACAGGCTCAGGCGGGGCGACAGCCAGTTGGTCGCGAAGGTCGGCAGCATGTTCACGCGCAGGGGCCCGTCGCGCCGCTCCTCGCGCAAGCTGCTCACGCCCTCGGCGATCAGGGCGAAACCCTCGTTGAGGCTAGGTGCCAGCCGGCGGCCGGCGCTGGTCAATTCCAGCCGCGTACCGATGCGGCGCAGCAGTTCGACGCCGAGCATGTCCTCCAGCGTGCGCAACTGGTGGCTGACCGCCGAGGGGGTGACCGCCAGTTCCAGGGCCGCGTCCTTGATCGAGAGATGGCGCGCCGCAGCCTCGAAGGCGCGCAAGGCATTCAACGGGACAGGGATGCGCATGGGGGATTCACCCTCCTGGAAGTCATTGGTCGTTCATGGACTCATTAAACCGGAAATCGTCGTCTCCACGCTCGCCGACACGAGGACCAAAACTCAGCATCGTCTGAGATTTGCTCACTCGTGCCGACGGCGAACCGGCCGCACACTGACGCCATCGACAACCTGTACAGCGGTGCGCACCATGCTCAATTCCCTTGACGATCGCGATGGCCTGATCTGGCTCGATGGCGAGCTGCTGCCCTGGCGCGAGGCGCGCCTGCACGTGCTCACGCATGCGCTGCATATGGGCGGGGCCGTCTTCGAGGGCATGCGCGCCTATGGCGGTCATGTCTTCCTCAATGCGCCTCACCTGGAACGCTTCCAGCAGTCCGCCGCGCTGCTGGACTACCACCTGCCGTGGTCGCAAGGCGAACTGACACAGGCCATCGAGGCGGTGCTGTGGGCCAACCAGCTCGACGACGCCTACATCCGCCCGGTGGCCTGGCGCGGCGCGGAGAGTGTTTCCATCGCTTCGCCGCGCGCCCGCATCCACGTGGCGATCGCGGCCTGGGACTGGCCCACGGCGGCGTCCCAGGGCCGCGCCGAGGAAGGCATCCGGCTGCAGCTGGCGAGTTGGCGGCGTCCCCGTCCCGACACAGCACCCACCGCGGCCAAGTGCTCGGGGCTGTACATGATCGGTACCCTTGCGCGCCATGCCGCCGCAGCGGCGGGCTGCGATGACGCACTGCTGCTCGACAGCGAAGGCCGGGTCGCCGAAACCACGGCAACCAACCTGTTGATGGTCCATGACGGGGTGCTGGTGACCCCATTGCCGACCTGCTTCCTCGACGGCATCACCAAGCGGCACGTGATGGGACTGGCGCGCCAGCGCGGGCTGCGGGTCGAGGAGCGGACCGTGACGCTGGACGAACTGCGCGCCGCCTCCGAGGTATTCACCGCCGGCACCTCGGTCGAACTGCAGCCGGTGGTGGCGCTGGTCGAGGATGCGGTGACCACCGAATGGCCCGTGGGGCCGGTGACGCGACAACTGATCCGGGACTTTCACGCGTCCGTGACCGAGGCGAGCCAGGTTGGCCGGACCTTGCGGGAACGGGAGACCGGCTTGTTGGAACGGCGCCCCTGGCCCGCTCGCGTCGCCTCCGCCTTGCAGGCGCCGTAGCGTGCCATGGACCGGTACGCAGACGGACCCGCGAGAGGACAGGCACGATGCCATGCAGACTGGCTTCATACACGCCCCAGACAGTCGCGCAGTTGCGCGGCAAAGCGCGCCGCGTCCCCCGGTTCGAGCGTCGAGACCGTGACGCGCAGCGCGGGGGCCGCGGGCGCGATCGCGAAGGCATCGCCGGTTCGCACGGCCCAGCCGCAGCGTGCGAGGCTTTGCGCGGTGCGGTGAACGTCACGGTCTTCCGGCAACGGAATCCACACATTGAATCCGTCGCAGGGCTGCCTGGCGGCGATGCCAACGGCGCCGAGTGCATCGATCAGGGCCTTGCGACGCGTGGCGTAGGCGGTCTTGGCCGCATGCAGGCGCGCCGTGGCCGCGTCGGATCCGAGCAGGCCGCGCACGGCCGCCTGCAGCAGGTGGCTGACCCAGGTCGTGCCGGGAGCCAGTCGCATGCCGAGCCTTGCGGCGGTCCCCGCATCGGTAGCGATGAAGGCCAGCCGCAGGTCCGGGCCGAAGCCCTTGGACACGGAGCGCACCAGCGCCCGCCGCGTGGTGGCCGCGGGCGCGATGGAGAAGTACGGCGTCTCGGCCAGCAAGGCGAAGTGGTCGTCCTCGATCACCAGCACGTGCGGATGGCGGGCGAGCACGCGGCGCAGTTCGCGGGCGCGCTGCTCGCTCAGGCCGCAGCCGGTGGGGTTTTGCGCCCTTGGTGTGCACAGCACCGCCTGGGCGCCATTGGCCAGCGCCGCTTCCAGCGCCTGCGGGCGCATGCCGTGCGCATCCATGGCCACGGGCACCGCTGCCAGGCCCGTGCTGTGCAGGATGTTGAGGCTGCCGAGGAAGCACGGGTCCTCCACCGCCACCTTGTCGCCGGCGACGAGGTAGGCAGCCAACAGACGCTCGATCGCATCGACCGCACCATGCGCCAGCACCAGACCGTCACCCTCCCGGAGATCCGCTCCGAACCACTGCCGCGCCAGCTGTTCGAGTGCCGGGTCGAGTACAGGCTGGCCATACAGCGCGGGCCGATAGCCGCTTGCTGCCAGCGCCTGCAATGGATCGGGCAGCCAGGCCGGGTCCGGATTGCCGCTGGCCAGATCCGCCAGCGCCGAGCCGGGCTGCAGGCCCTCCTGCTCACCGAGACGCGCCGCTGGCCGGATCACCGTTCCGTTACGCCCCAGCGTCTCGGCAATGCCTGCGGCCACCAGCTTCCGGTACGCGGCGGCGACCGTGTTGCGGTTGACGCCCAGTTGATCGGCCATCTCGCGCACGGACGGCAGTGTCTGGCCCGCGGCAAGCTGGCCCGCATGTGCCTCGCGGCGAATGCGCTCAAAGATGTCCGATGCGGTCTTTTCTGCCATTCCCGTTTGTCCCGTGACAATGTATATTTTGTCCTATGACAATGTTAGCAGCACGGAGAACCCCTTGTCCATGAACGCGCAGACGCATCCCTGGCCCACCGCACACAGCGTCGAGGACTTTCGGCGCAATCTGGCGGCGGTGCATCGGCGCATCGCCGATGCCTGCTCCGCGCGGACGCGATCCGTCCGATGTGCGCCTGCTGCCGGTCAGCAAGACCGTGCCGGAGGAGCGCATCCGTCTGGCTTACGCCGCCGGCTGCCGCGACCTGGGTGAGAACAAGGTGCAGGAGGCGCAGCGCAAGGCCGAAGCGATGGTGGATCTCGCCGACCTGCGCTGGTCGGTCATCGGCCACCTGCAGACCAACAAGGCCAAGGTCGTGGCACGCTTCGCCAGCGAGTTCCAGGCCCTGGACAGCCTGCGTGTGGCGGAGGCGCTGGACCGTCGCCTGCAAGCCGAAGGGCGCGCGCTGGATGTGTTCGTGCAGGTCAATACCTCGGGCGAGGCCAGCAAGTTCGGCTTGCCGCCTTCCGAGGTGGCCGGCTTCGTCCGGGCGCTGCCGGGCTTCTCCGCCCTGCGCGTGCGAGGCCTGATGACACTGGCACTGCTGTCGGCCGATCCGGCGCGGGTCCGTCCCTGCTTCGTGCTGTTGCGCGAACTGCGTGATCGGCTGCGCCAGGAGGCGCCGGCGGGCATCGGCATGGACGAACTGTCGATGGGGATGTCCGGCGACTTCGAGCTGGCCATCGAGGAAGGCGCCACCGTCGTGCGCGTCGGCCAGGCCATCTTCGGCGCTCGCGCGACGCCGGACAGCCACTACTGGCCCGACGACGAGCGGGCTGCGACATCGACCGCATCGGAGCAGACCGCATGAAGACCGCCCTGGCCCTGCGCCACATCCATTTCGAAGACCTCGGCACACTCGAACCGCTGCTGCGCGAGCGTGGATTCGACGTGCGCTACCTCGACCCCGCGACCGACGACCTGGCCCGTGAGGAGGCCGCGGCAAGCGATCTTCTCATTGCACTGGGCGGGCCGATCGGCGCCTTCGACGAGCGGGCCTATCCCTTTCTTGCCGACGAACTGCGTCTGCTCGAACGGCGCTTGGCCAGCGGCCGGCCGCTGCTCGGCATTTGTTTGGGCGCGCAATTGATCGCGCGCCTGCTCGGCGCCGCCGTCGCCCCCATGGGCTTCAAGGAGATCGGCTTCGGCGCGCTGACGCTGACGGATGCGGGCCGCCGCTCGGTGCTGGCACCGCTGGCCGGCGTGCCGGTGCTGCATTGGCACGGCGACCGCTTCGAGCTGCCTGAGGGCAGTGAACTGCTGGCGAGCACCGAAAGCTGCGTGCAGCAGGCCTACGCGGTCGGCAACCGGGTGCTGGGTCTGCAGTTCCACCTGGAAGCCGATGCCAGCCGAATCGAACGCTGGCTGGTCGGCCATTGCTGCGAGCTGGGCCAGGCCGGCGTCGATCCGCGCACGCTGCGCGCGGATGCCGAGCGGCATGGGGCAACGCTGAAGGCTGCGGCCCACCGCACGATCGGCGCGTGGCTGGACCGGCAGCAGGACACGGGGGGGCGTCCTGAATGACGGTGACCCAACCTGTGCCCATCGATGTCATCAGCATCCAGTCCCAGGTGGTCTACGGGCGGGTCGGCAACAACGCGGCGATTCCCGCGTTGGAAGCCTGCGGGCTGCTTACGACCGCGGTGCCGACCGCGCTGCTCAGCAACACCCCGCACTATCCCTCGGTCCATGGCGGTGCGGTGCCCGACGCGTGGTTCGCTGGCTGGTTGGATGACCTGGAGGCGCGCGGCATCCCCGCGTGCGCTCGCGTTGTGCAGGTCGGCTTCCTCGGCGCGCGTCGCAGGCACGGATCCTCGCATCCTGGTGGTCGACGATGCGCGAGCGCCACCCGCAACTGCGCCTGCACCTGGATCCGGTCATTGGCGACTACGACCAAGGCGTGTATGCGGCGGCTGGCATGGCCGAGGCCTGGCGCACGCTGCTGATTCCAGAAGCCCACGGCCTCGTCCCCAATCGGTTCGAGCTGGAACAGGTCACCGGCAGAACGCTGCAGGGTCTGGCGGATTGCCGCGAGGCTGCCCGTGCGCTGTTGCGCGGCCCCACCCAATGGGTGGTGGTGACCAGTGTCCAGGATGATCCTGAAAGCGCCGTCGTCCAGACGCTGCTGGAGACGCGAGAGGGGGTATCGCGCCTCTTCGAGCATCCCCGCGTGCCCTGCGTGGTGAAAGGGGCCGGCGACTACTTCGCCGCGCGCCTGACCGGCCATTGCCTGCTTGGCATAGAGATGCCTCAGGCCGTCGAGCGCGCCTGCGGCGAAACCGCCGAGCAACTGACCCGCACCCGGCGCCTGGGCTGGGAGGAAATGGCCATCCACGCTATGGCCGGGAGCGTCCGGCCATGAATGCCTACCGCCTCGTGATTTCCCGGCATAGCCGGCTGCTGGGTCAGTTCGACAGCGAAACGCCCTGGGCGGGCGACGCGATCCGCGACCTGCTACAGCGACTTCCCGAATGCGATGGCTATCGCACCGAACTGTTCGTCGCGCGCGAAGAGCGCCGATTGCTCGAAAGCGGTCCTGGCGGCCTGAAGGTCCTCGGCCGCGAGCTCTTGTTCCAACCCTTGCCGATCACGGCGCTGCTGTCTGGCACGGCGCCCGAGGAGCCGCTCGCGTGAATCAAGCTCCCGGCCTCATGTACGCGTAGGTGGCGCGATGGAGCTGCGACACCTGCGCTGTTTCGTGGCAGTGGCCGAGGAACTGCACTTCACGCGTGCGGCGGTGCGGCTCCATATCGAGCAGTCTCCGCTGTCGCGCACCATCCGGGAGCTGGAGTCTGACCTCGGCGCCACGCTGTTCGAGCGCAATCGGCGCGGCACCCAGCTCACCTGGGCGGGCCAGGTCCTGCTGGAAGATGCCCGCCGCGTGTTCGCGGTGCTGGAACAGGCACGAACCAACGTCCGGGCCGCCGCCACGGGCTATCGCGGCATGCTGCGCCTCGCGCTGTCGGACGGTATCGCGCAGACACGCCTCGCGGCACTCCTGGCCCTGTGCCGGGAGGAGGAGCCCGATGTGGAAATCCGCCTGTTCGAGACGCCGCTCGCATCGCAAGTGCGCGGGTTGCGCGACGACACTTTCGATGCCGGGTTTGCGCAGTCTGACGAGGCTGGAGAGGGCATCCTGTGCGAGGCGGTCTGGTCCGATCCCATCCTGGTGGCCATTCCGACGCGCCATCCTTTGCTGGCCTTCAGGCAGGTCCCTCTGGATGAACTGCTGCGCTATCCCCTGATCAAGTGCCACCCG
Source organism: Comamonas sp. GCA5 (assembly GCF_036541385.1). NCBI lineage: Bacteria > Pseudomonadati > Pseudomonadota > Betaproteobacteria > Burkholderiales > Comamonadaceae > Comamonas > Comamonas sp. GCA5. The sequence continues at coordinate 56,927 of NZ_JAZHFR010000006.1, forward strand.
GAAACCTGCGAGGGTGCGTACCGGCAGATCAAACGGCTGCTCCGGACGGCCGCCATCCAGCCCCGGATCGCAGAGCGGGTCGCGACACTGGAATTGATGCTGACGCTGGTGGCCGCGGGCTACGGACTGGGTTTCGCCACGGCGGCGCAGATTTCGGTCTGCCGTCATCCCGAGGTCATTGCGCGGCCCCTGTCGGACCCGTCGGCATGCATGACCACCTACTTGTTGCGGCCGGACAGTGAGCCCTCGGAACCGCTGCAGCACTTCATCGAACGCGCCATGCTCTCGCGCGACGACAGTCCCGCCGTCGATCCGATCTAGCCCTGGGCAACCGCGTTCCTCGCAGCGCAGACCTTCGTCGGGGACGCCGCGCAGGTGCCATGGCAAGCCATGGGCGACCGAGCGGCTGAACGTGCCGCCGCGTCTACAGATGCAGGGTGCCGCTGGCGACGGTCACGGCCTGGCCACCGACGCGCACCGTCAATTCGTCGCCGTTTCGGGTCCATTCGACGTGGATCAGGCCATCGCGTCCCATCTCGATGCCTTGCTCCGCAAGGTAGCCACCCTGGAGAGCCGATGCGTGCCGGTGCCTTGCCAGGAATGCCGCGACACACCCGTTTCCAGACCCGCAGACGGGGTCCTCGGCCACGCCTTCGCCTGGCGCAAACGTGCGCAGGCGCAAGCGTACCGGCGCGTCGGCCTCGTGCTCGGCAAAGACGGTCACGCCGACGGCACCCGATGCGCGGCAGCGTTCGGCGATGCGAGGCAGGTTGGGACGCAGGGACGCCAGGGCGGCGACGCTGCGCAGCTCGGCGATCAGCCACGGGATGCCGGTGGAGACGACTTCTACCGGCATCGCGGCCAGCATGTTCGCATCGCAGCCCAGCAGAGCCGACATTTCCCCAGGACCGATGGCCGTGTTGCGGAACTGCGGGCTGGCCTGGGTCATCCAGTAGATCGGCGAGCCCTCGGTCGGAACGACTTCGACAGGCACGATGCCGATGCCGCAGGCCTGCCGCAGCAGACTTGCATCGACCAGATCGCCACGGTGCGCACGCACCGCGCTCGCAGTGGCGATGGTGGGGTGCCCCGCGAACGGCAGCTCGCTGGAGGGCGTGAAGATGCGCACCCGATAGTCGGTGTCGGGCGATTCCGGGGCCAGCACGAAGACCGTCTCGGACAGGTTCATCTCGCGCGCGATCCGCTGCATGGTCCGCGCATCGAGGTCGTCGGCATCGAACACGACGGCAGCCGGGTTGCCCCTGAGCGGCTGGCTCGTGAACACATCGACTTGCAGGAAGGATTTGTTCATCGCTTCTCCAGGTTCGGTCGCACCGCCTGTGCTCGGTTGCGTGCGCGTGGCCGGGAATGAATCACGCGGCCAGGGCCTTGGCGCCGCTCGACGGTCTCCACAAAAGAATCCATGCGGCGAATCCGAGGAAGCCGATGCCCGCCAAGCGCGTGCAGCGCTGGCGCCAGACGGAAGTGCCCAATGCTCCCCGCACCCGGCTTGCAATGGCGGCATAGCCGGTCAAGGTGGCGCCGCTGAGGATCACGAAGATCGCGGTCAGGCCCATGAACTGAGGGATGAGCGCCTGGTCGGCCCGGATGAACTGGGGGAAGAAGGCGGTGAAGAAGAGAATCGACTTCGGATTGGATGTCGCCACCAGGAATCCTTCCTTCGCCAGCGCGAAGGCCTGCACCGGCCCTGCGTCATGGGCACCGGCGTCCGGCGGCCGTGTGTGTCTGCCCTGCACAAGCAGGCGAAGACCGAGGTACGCCAGGTAGGCGGCGCCGGCCAGCCGCAGTGCGGTCATCGCGTGGGCGGATGCAAGCAGGAACAGGCCGACGCCCCACGCGGCCGCCGCGGAAACCACGAGCAACCCCAACATGTTGCCCAGCGTCGACCACAGGCTCGCGACCACGCCCTGGCGAGCGCCATTGCGCATCGCCAGCAGGATGGCCGGGCCGGGCGTAAGGATGGACAGCCAGGCCGCCAGGACGTAGGAAATCAGGAGCGGGATATCGGACATGGCGAACTCGGGGGGCTTCTTCGTCGGTTGTGAAGGAAGTGCACTTCGACGATAGCCAAGGCCATTCGAGCTGACCATTGAGCTTTTCTCGACGCTTGCTGAGACCTTCTCACTCGGCAATTCGACGCATCGGTCTTAAGGTTTCCAGCCAGACAACCTCACCCCGGATATCCGCGCACGCCACCATGAGCCACCTTCAGACCGTTCGCCTCTTGATGCTTCCCGGTATCGGCAATTCCGGGCCGGAGCATTGGCAGACGCGCTGGGCGTCGCGCCAGGAGCATGGCCGGCGATTCCAGCCTGCCGACTGGGACAGGCCGGACCTGGCCGACTGGCTGCAGGCACTCGATGCGGCTATCGACGAGTGCGGTGCGCCCGTCGTCTTGGTCGCACACAGCCTTTCGTGCCTGCTCGTCGCGCACTGGGCATCGCGGCCGGGAATCGGAGAAGACATCCAGCATCGGATCGCCCAGGTCCGGGGCGCCTTCCTGGTTGCCGTCCCTGACCCCGGCGCACCGGCGTTTCCAGGCGAGGCGAGCGAGTTCGGCCCGCCACCGACCGAACCCCTGCCGTTTCCCGCACTGGTGGTCGCCAGCAGCGACGACCCCTATGGCTCGCCGGAGCACGCCCGGCGCATGGCCATGGGCTGGGCAGCGGGATGCTTGGAAGTCGGCGCCCTCGGGCATATCAATGCCGCCAGCGGCGTGGGCGACTGGGACACCGGCTGGCATCTGCTGCAGGCATTCGGAGCGGGGCTGCGCGTCCAGATGCCGGCATCGAATCGACCGGGAGCATGAGCATGCGCGCGTACCGCTACCTGACCGGCATCGACGACGCGGCGTTCTGCCACCGCGTCACCGCGGCCCTGAACAGCGGCTGGGAGCTGTATGGCGCGCCGAGCCTGACCTACGACGCGGCGCGTGGCGCAGTGATCTGCGGCCAGGCCATCGTCAAGACCATCGAATCGACGACGTACAGCGAGTCACTGGACTTGTCTGTGCTCTGACGGAGATCCCCCAATGGATGCATCGACTGCGATCCTGGGCTTCACGCTGACGGCGCTGCTGCTCACCTTGACCCCCGGCCTGGACACGGCGCTGGTACTTCGCACGGCCGCTGTGGAAGGGGGGCGCAAGGCGATGAGGGCGGGCGGCGGCATCGTGACCGGCGTGCTGATCTGGGGGCTGATCGCGGCCCTCGGGCTCGGCGCGGTGCTCGCGGTCTCCCGACTCGCCTACACCCTGCTGCAGATCGCGGGCGCGGCCTATCTGCTCTGGCTCGGCTGGAAGCTGATCTCTGGCGCGCTCAAGAGCCGGCCGACGCTGCCCGCAGACGATCCGCCGCTCGTGCGTGGCGAGCGCTGGTTCCTGCGCGGTCTGCTGACGAATCTGCTCAATCCCAAGGTCGGGGTGTTCTACGTGAGCCTCCTGCCACAGTTCGTTCCCGCCGATGTGCCGGTGGTCGCGTTCAGCGTGCTGTTGGCCGGCATCCACGCCGCGATGGGACTGCTCTGGTTCGCCGCACTGGTGCTGGCCACGCGGCCCCTGGCACGCTGGCTGCGCCGGCCCACGGTGATGCGCTCGCTCGATGCGCTCACCGGCCTGGCACTGATGGGGTTTGGCCTGCGTCTGGCCCTGTCCAGGCCGACGAGCTGAGGTGCGAGCGGAATGGACATCGGAACCTTCCTGCTGCTGGCCGGTGCCGGCATGATCGGCGGCATCTGCAATGCGGTGGCCGGCGGCGGCACATTCTTCACCTTTCCCGCGCTGCTGGCTGCCGGCGTACCACCCGTGGTGGCCAACGCCACCAGCGCGGTGTCGATCTGGCCGGGGCATGCGAGCAGTCTGCTCGGCTATCGCAGCGAACTCGGGCGCCACCGCGCCGCGTTGCGGCGCAGCCTGCCCGTGGTCGGTGCCGGTTCGCTGGTGGGCGCCGCACTGTTGGTGTTCACCGGAGATGCACAGTTCAGCCGTCTGGTGCCGTGGCTGATCCTCGTCGCGACCGTTCTGTTCGCCCTGGGGCCCTGGCTGCGCCAGGCCATCGAGCGGCATGCTCGCGGTCAGGTGCCGCACCTGGTGGCGGCGGGGGCGGAGTTCCTGACCGCACTCTATGGCGGCTACTTCGGCGCCGGCCTGGGCATCATGCTGATGGCGATCCTGACCTTGCTGGGTGTGCGCGATGTCCAGGAGGCCAACGCCGTCAAAAATGCGATGGCTACCGTCGTGACCAGTGCCGCGGTGATGCTCTTCGTCGCCACCGGGTCCATCGCCTGGACGCAAGGCAGTGCGGTCCTGCTGGGCGCGATCGTGGGGGGCTATACCGGCGCGCGGTTGGCGCGCTGGATTCCGCCGCTGGCGCTGCGTTGGACGATCGTGGCGACCGGCCTGGCGCTCTCTGCGTACTTCGGGCTGAAGGCGGGCGCATGATGGATCGATTGCAGCGGGCGCGCGACGCCCACGCCTGTGCGAATACGGCGCTCCCCGGCATCGCCAATGGCGCGCGATGCTGCTTTCCGCGGTCCGCTGCGTTTGCGGACAACGCGGCGCCGACCCTGCCTCCCGCCTGGATCTGCCAACCCGACTCGGCCGACGGGGTAGCGTGTCGATTTAGTTGGCGAACTTTCTGTGAGGAGTCCATTCGATGAATCCACTCGATGCACTGACTGCGCTCTGGTCGCTGGGCGGGCTGCCGCCGCAGGCGCTGGCCGGGATCGCGCTGACGGGCAGCGACCCGGTGTTCCCCTCGTCCTTCGCCGTCGGCACCGCCGCGCAGACCAGCATTGCCGCGGCTGCGCTCGCCGCCTGCGAACTCGGCCATGAGCGGGGTGCTCCGCGCCAGCGTGTCGCCGTGGACATGGCTCACGCCGCCGCCGAATGCACCGGCTGGTTCACGCTCGACGGCCAGGAGCCCGAGCTGTGGGACCCGTTCGCCGGCCTGTACCGCTGCGCCGATGGCTACGTGCGTGTACACACCAACTTCCCGCACCACCGCGATGGCGCGCTGCGCCTGCTGGGCCTGGACCCCGCAACTGCCACACGCGCCGACGCAGAGCAGGCCCTGCGGGGTTGGAAGGCGCTGGACTTCGAGCAGGCCGCGGCCGACCACGCGCTGGTGGCCACGGCGTTGCGCAGCTTCGCCGAGTGGGATGCCACGCCCCAGGGTCAGGCGGTGGCCTCGCAACCCTTGATGACCATCACCCGAATCGCCGATGCGCCACCGCGCGCACTGCCGCCCCTGGCGGCCGATGAGCGGCCGCTCGCCGGCCTGCGCGTGCTCGACCTCACGCGCATCCTGGCCGGCCCCGTCGGTGGGCGGGCGATGGCGTCGTTCGGCGCGGACGTGATGCTGGTCAACTCACCGAACCTGCCCAACATCGCCGCTATTGCCGAAACCAGCCGCGGCAAGCGCTCGGCGCACATCGACCTGCGCAGCGAGGCCGGGCGCGAAGCGCTGTGGCAGCTCCTGGAAGACGCCCACGTGTTCTCGCAGGGGTACCGGCCCGGCGGCCTGGCCGCGCTCGGCTTCTCGCCCGAGGCCCTGGCCGCGCGCCGGCCCGGCATCGTCGCCGTGTCGCTGACCGCCTACGGCACGCAAGGGCCCTGGGCCGACCGGCGCGGTTTCGATTCGCTGGTGCAGACGGCAATGGGCTTCAACCACGCCGAGGGCGAGGCGGCGGGCGACGGCAAGCCGCGCGCGCTGCCGATGCAGATCCTCGACCAGGCCAGCGGCTTCCTGATGGCTTTCGGCGCCGCCGCCGCGCTGTGGCGACAGTCGCGCGAAGGGGGAAGCTGGCACGTGCAGGTGTCGCTGGCGCAGACCGGGCACTGGCTGCGCGGGCTGGGGCGCATCGAAGAGGGTCTGCGGGCCGGCAGGCCGGACCTCAGCCCCTGGCTCGCCGACGAAGTCTCCGGCTTCGGCCTGCTGCGCGCCGTGCGCCCCAGCGCGCAAATGGCGCGAACACCGGCCGGCTATGCGCGACCGTCAGTGCCGCCGGGAACGGATCGCCCGAACTGGTGAGAGCTTGTCCGCAAGCCGAGAGTTGATACGGCCGGACCCCTTGAATGAGCAATATCCCAGGTCACCCCGGCGATGCATCGCGTGCCGCACCGATGCCTGCCACGTCAGCCTTGCCCTCCCATCTGCTGTGGACCATTGCCCTGGCGGCGGGCGCATCCGTGGCCAACAGCTACTACAACCAGCCGCTTCTCGGCGAATTGAGCCGGGAGTTCGCGCTCTCTGCGGGGACCGTGACCTGGCTGCCCGTGCTCACCCAGGCGGGCAATGCCCTGGGCGTGCTGTTCCTGGCACCACTGGGTGACCGCCTGGAGCGCAAGTCGCTCATCCTGCGAACGCTGGCGGCGCTGGTGCTCTCCCTGGTGCTGGCAGCCGCGTCCTCCGGCTTCGTTCAATTGGCACTGGCGAGCCTCGCCGTGGGTTTGTGCGCCACCGTGGCGCAACAACTGGTTCCCTTGGCCATCCACCTGGCACCCTCCCACCGCAAGGGGCAGGTGCTCGGCGTGGTGACGGGCGGCATCCTGATCGGCATCCTGACGGCCCGTGTGGTGAGCGGCTGGATGACCGAGCTTTGGGGCTGGCGGTCCGTCTTCGGCTTTTCTGCGGCACTGATGCTGGTACTGGGCTTTCGGCTGGCATGGACGCTGCCGGTGGTACCACCGTCCTCCGATCTCGGCTATGGACGATTGCTGCTGTCGATGTGGCATTTGGTGCGCAAGCACGCTTCCTTGCGCCAGGCTGTGGCCGTCCAGTTCCTGCTGTTTGCCAGCATGATCGGCTTCTGGGCAACGTTCGCGCTCTGGCTGGAGCGGCCGCCACTGCAGCTCGGCGCGGTATCCGCCGGCCTGTTCGCGCTGGTCGGCGTGTGCGGCGCGTTGGCTGCACCGGCGGCTGGCCGGTTTGCCGACCGACGCGGACATGACGCAGTCGTTCGTGCAGGCGCGGTGGGAACCGCAACGGCATTTGCCGTGCTGTACCTGGGAGGCTCATCGATCCCCGCACTCGTCCTCGGCATCTTCTTGCTCGACGTGGCCGTGCAGTCGGCCCAGGTGGCGAACCAGACCATGGTCTATGCATTGGATGCGGGTGCGCGCAGCCGGCTGAACACCGTGTTCATGGGCACGATGCTGCTTGGCGGGGCCTTCGGCGCTGCTGCAGGCGGGTGGGCCTTCACCGCGCATGGATGGGCCGGGGTCTGCGCCTTTGGCATGCTCAGCACCACCATTGCGTGGGGCCTGTCTCTTCGGCTAAACCAATGATGACAAGTGAATTGACAAACCGTCTGCTTGTCGAAGCAAACCCTGACATGACGCCGATGCCACCTCAGGTGGTCATATCGGGGTGCTCCGGCGGCGGCAAGTCGACCTTGCTCGGGGAACTGCGGCGGCGTGGTCATGCGACCGTCGCCGAACCCGGGCGGAGGATCATCGCCGAGCAGATTCGACAGGGCGGCAACGCCCTGCCGTGGACCGACCTCGCGGCCTTTCTGCGCGAGGCGCTGCGCGTCGCCGCCATGGATCTCGAAGGCGCGGCACGGGACGCTGGTCCGGTCTTCTTCGACCGTGGGCTAATCGACGCAGCCGCAGCGCTTCAGCGACTGTTCGGTGTACCTCTGTCGGAAAGCCTGGGCGAATCCCGCCCCTATGGGCGGCTCGTGTTCCTCGCTCCGCCCTGGCCGGACATCTATTGCGCCGACGAGGCGCGGCGGCACGGCTTTCCCGAGGCTGAGGCGGAATACGCCCACCTGGATGCAACCTACCGGGCACTCGGCTACGAAGTCAGGTTGCTTCCGCGCGCCAGTGTGGCCGAACGGGCCGACTTCGTTCTCCAAGCGATTCATCGCTGCTGAAGGCGAGACCGACTTGTGGCGGCCGCCTTGGCTGTCGATCCGAACGCGGCCTTGTCGCAGGCGCACTCGCAGGCACCGTTTGGGGTGATCACGCGATGACAGGGATGGCGAAAACGGGATGAGGCGGTCTCCGGATTGTTTGTCGTGTCGAAGCCGGATTTCGGTTCGACTGTCACCGGATTGGCTTCCCTCCGGTGTTGTCTCATGGACTCTTGCGCTGTTCCTCATGCCACTCGCACCCGCCCAGCATGGTTTGCTGCGGGCATTGCCATCCTGACGTTGGCCACCCGCGCCGCCGCGGCGGAAGTATGGGTCGTTACCGACTCGCATCATCCGGTCCTTGGCCAGGCTGACCGACACCTCATCTTGGACGCGGCCGCGGTGCTCGAAGCGGAGCTGGCCGACAACCTGCCCACCGATCCTGAGCGCGCCAGCGCCATCGTCCAGCAACGCCTGAAGCTGGGCGGTACAGACCTGCAGCGAAGGATCGGCACCGCCTACCAGGGCGTTGCCGATGCCTGGAGCCTTGGCGTCGCCAAGGTTCCGGCCATCGTGGTGGATCGCCGATACGTGGTCTATGGCGAGACGGACGTGGCCCGTGCGGTTTCCCGCATCGACCAATACCGGAGGACGCAGCCATGACGAGGCGTCCGTTCGCACCATCCCGGCGCCAGCGGTTGGCCACCGCAGCGCTGTTGCTGGGGTGTTCCGCATCGTCCTTTGCACTGAACACCGCCACCATCGTGGCCTCCACCCTGTCGCCGGATTGCCTGGAGTACCGCGTCACCGGCATCTGCTACTGGCTCTATTGCACCTGGACGGGATGCACCGTGCGCACCTCGGTCAAGGTGCGCCACTACATCCCGGATGCCGTGGTGTCGAGCTACTCGAACACCGGCGAGAACCCTTGGGTCGAGGTGCGGGCGATGAGCCTGCCGAACCCGACCGCGAAGGCCGGCGGCGACGGCACCACCAACGAGGATCACGAGAACAACCTGGCGAAGTTCAAGAACGCCGACGTCATCGGCCATCCCGGTGGCCATGTGTTCAGCCAGTTCGCCAGCGCGTCCGGCTACACCTGCGAGGGCGCCGGCACCGCCTTCATGCCCTATCTGCTGAGCACGCTCGACACGCTGGCATGGCGCTACAACATCCCCGAGGCGCTGTATCCGGAAGCACTGATTCCCGGCCGGCGCGAGATCGGCACGCGCACGGCCATGAATCTCTGGGGCAACGTCTATCCACGTGGCGGCTTCCTGCACCAGGTGGATGACCACAAGGCCGCAGCCGTGGTCGCCCAGCGCGCGGGTGACATCGTGACGCGTCGCAACCAGATCCACGTCTACCAACCGCTGCTCGCCAGTTCGCGCGATGGCTACTGGCCGGCCGGCGCCCTGATGGAAACCGATGCCGCCACGGGCAAGTGGCAGGAGCTGACCCCCACGCTGTCCAGCAGTTGCGCGGTATTCCCGCACGGCAATGCCAAGGTGCAGGCCCGGCAAGGCGACTACGCCTGGGCATTGTGGCGTCCTTATAGCTGCTGCCAGCGCCGCGGCCAGGTGTTCCTCGGCAGCGTCGATTTCCTGTGAGACCCGATGCCATGACGACTTCATTTCCGAGCGCCCGTCGATTTCTGTACGTCGCATTGGCCGTTGTCGCAGCGTTGTGCTACTCCAGCGCCGGGGCGCAGACCAGCGTCAACGAGTACGGCGTCCAGCATCAAGGCAGCGTGATAGGCGACGACGTGCTCTACAGCATTGGGGGCGGCCGCGCGGTGTCCATGAGCGGTGCGGCCAACATGCACTCCATCGGCGTTGGCGTCGGCTGGAACAGCAACCTGATCTGTGGCGACATGAGCATCACCACCACGCTGCAGAACCAGTTGAACGGCATCACCAATGGCTTCCAGGCCATCATGTCCTCGGTGATCCAGAACGCCACCGCTGCCGTGGCGTCGCTGCCCGCCTTGATCATCCAGCGCGCCGATCCAGGGCTGTACAACCTGTTGACCAATGGGGTGCTGCAAGCCAGGCTGGATTTCGATCGCAGCAAGCTGACCTGCCGTGCCATCGCCAATCGCATGGCCGACATGGCGGGTGGGCAGCTCGGCTGGGACCAGCTCGCCGAAGGCATGGCGCTGAAGCAGGCCGTCGCGAGCACCGATGCGGTCTCAGCGATCGACGACGCCGAGGCGAACCGTGGCAACAATGGCGTGCCGTGGGTCGGCGGAGACAACGCTGGCGGCGCGGGCCAACGTCCGGTGCGTGTGGTCGGCGACGTGACCCGCGCCGGCTACAACCTGCTCAATGGCCGTGGCGTCGGCGATGCCAGTTCGATTCCGCAAGCCAGTTGCAGCGGCAACCTGGCATGCCAGACCTGGAGTTCGCCCGATGCCGCCGCAGCCTGGGCCATTCGCGTGCTGGGCGAGCAGGAGCAGCGCACCTGCGATGCATGCACCAAGACCGTTACCACGCCGGGCGTTGGCCTGACCCCGCTGATTCAGGAGGAATACGAGGACAAGCTGCAGGCCCTGCAGGAGCTGGTCGCCGGCAGCCGTCCGACCACGGCGCAGAACCTGCAGGCTGCGAGCAGCGCGTCGCTGCCCATCACCCGTGGCGTGATCGAGGCGCTGCGCGACGAGACGGACCAGGACATCCTGGCTCGGCGCCTGGCCTCGGAGGTTGCGCTGGCCAGCGTGCTGGAGAAGGCGCTGCTGCTGCAACGCACGCTGCTGACCGGGCGCAAGGAGCCCAACGTGGCCGCCAACGAACTGGCCCAGAAGGCCGTCACCCACGAAAGCGACATCCTCGATCGCGAGATTCACAACCTGAAAGCAGAGCTGGAGCTGCGCCGCGAACTGGCCAGCAACTCGCCGATGGCGATCATCCAGCGCCACAGCACCCGCGCCGCCGGTGCGCGTGGCATCTACGAGGGTGACCCGGTGCGCAATCGGGTCGATGAACTGCAGCGGCCGCCGTCCGGCGGAAGCCATCCATGAGTGCCGCCGGGCGGTGCCTGCGCTGGCTGTCCAGCCAGCGCGCCATCCTGGTGCTGGTGTGGACGGTGTCGCTGCTGATCGCCGCGACCGCCGTCAATGTGGTCGGCATCCGCATCGCGGGCGGCATCGAGGGCTGGCAGCGCTGGATGGCGGCGCAATCCGGGGCCTTCCTGGCCTGGCGGTTGTTGCTGTATGCCGCCACCGCCTGGGGTTGGCTGTGGATGCGACGTCGCCTGCGCGCGCGGGAACCGGAGCGCGCTGCCGGGCAGCGGCTGCTGCGCGCGGAGATTGCGGCCATCGTCGCCGTGATCGTGCTGGAAGCCAGCCTGCTGATGCAGGCACGGTAGCGCGGGGTTCGCCATGACGCTGTACACCACCGACTACCTGGAGTACTACCTGACGCTGGTGTCCTGGGTGGTCCACAACGGCATCTGGTCGGTGCTGGTCGCCAGCGGCGTGTTCGCCGTCCCGTTCCTGGCGATCGTCATCCAGGAATGGTTGAAGGCCCGCGCGGAAGGCGCGGACGAAGGCAACAAGGGCGTGCTGTCCTCGGCTCGCATCGAGAACCGCGTCTTCGTCGCCATCGTGGTGATCATGTTCGCGGGCATTCCCTTCATCGACGTCGATTTCAACACCATCAAGTACGACCGTTCGCGCTCGACGCAATGCCAGGTAAGCGTCCCGGAGCCGACCGATACCGGCTGGTCGCAATCGTTCAGCACGATCAACAACCAGTCGGCCAAGGTGCCGGTGTGGTGGTTCGCCATGCACGCGATCTCGCGCGCGATCACCGGCGCCTCGGTCGCGGCCATTCCCTGCGGCACCGACCTGCGGCAGATCCGCATGGACATCGACGCGACTCGCATCGACGACCCGGTGCTGGCCCAGGAGGTCAGCGATTTCACCCGCGACTGCTATGGCCCCGCCCGCGCCAAGCTGTTCATGACCCGGCCCAGCCTGAGCGAGGAGCAGATGCACGACGTCACCTGGATCGGCTCCAGCTACTTCGTCGGCACCGCCGGCTTCTACGACAGCTACCGCTCCAGGACACCTCGCGATGCCTGGCCGTTCGACGCCACGCGCGACGCCGGCCTGGCCCAGGTGCCCGGCGGGGGCGGCTACCCGACCTGCCGGCAGTGGTGGTCCGACGGCGGCCACGGCCTGCGGGCACGACTGCTGGCCCAGGTCGATCCCAACCTGCTGACGCGACTGGCCGGCTGGGCGGGCTTCCTGAGCCAGGCCGAGGTCAACGACTCGGTGATCCGCGCCGTCGCAAGCCCTCGCCAGCAGAAGCTCAACCAGGGAGCGGTCTACACGGACTACGGTGGCCAGATCGACATGACGCTGCCCAACATCGTCACCCGCGCCGCCAGCGACGTGGGGCTGACCGTCGGATCACTGGGCTATTTCCCGGCGATGGACGTGGTGCGGCAGGCGCTGCCGATGGTGCTGTCCCTGCTCAAGATGGCGCTGGTCATCTGCATCCCGCTGGTGCTGCTGATCGGCACCTATGACCTCAAGACCGTGGTCACGGTGAGCGTGGTGCAGTTCGCGCTGTTCTTCACCGACTTCTGGTTTCAGCTCGCCCGCTGGATCGACTCGACGATCCTCGATGCGCTCTACGGCTGGGGGTGGGGCTGGAACCGGCCGCACACGAACTTCGATCCGCTGGTGGGCCTCAACAACACCTTCGGAGACATGCTGCTGAACTTCGTGATGGCCACGATGTTCTTGATCTTGCCCACGTTCTGGGTGGCGGCATTGGCCTGGGCTGGTATCCGTGCAGGCAACGTGCTTCAAGGATTGAGTACTGGCACGCGGGATGCCGGACAAGCCGGTGGCAGGGGCGGCGGCTTGATGATCGGTGCGGCCAAGCAGAAATAGCTCCAACCGCCGGTTCAATCGTCTTCGAATCGTGGATCTGGGTCATCGCTGTAGTTGATGGGGTCGTAGGCAAGGCTTTCGCGATGATCCAACTCTTCGGCCTTGCGTCCGAGGAAATCATCGTCGCCTTGCGGCGCTTGCTCCGCCATCCTGGCTGCCACAGCGAGAGCGACCAGCAACAGCGCCGCCCAGACCGCGACGTACAGCAACACCCCGAGGGTCGCCAGCTTGACCACCCAGATCAGCACCCTTGCACCGCCTGCCGGCAGTCCCTGCGCCATCAGCCACCGATGCACCCGACGCTCCGCGCGCAGGCAACCGCCCCATACACCGCCCAGCCAGCGGCCGAGTCGTGCTGCGGTGGTCATGCGTGCGGTGTGCTTCATGGTTGGCTACCTCATGGTCGTTCCACGGTCGTTGGGCAAGGCCGTGCCGGTTTCCTTCATGCCTGCCGCGCCGCGAATGCTTCGGCGGTCATGATCAAGCCAGGAAAGTCCTCTCGCATGGCGAGAATGTCCGCATCCCCCGTGATCAACGCATCCGCCTTGCCGACATGCGCGAGCACTAGGAACACCTGGTCCTTCTCGTCGCGGCAGACCGGCAGGTCTGGCCATGGCGCCGGCAGTTCCACCACATCGGCGTAGGGCAGAAAGTCCGCCAGCAACTCCTGCTGTTCCGAGGTCGACAGCTTGAACTTGGGATAGGCCAGGACGCGCAGGAGTTCACTGGCCGTCTCCCGGCAGACCAGCGGCTGCAACTGCTGGTGCTGCCACGCGTGGCGTATCCAGGCCAGGCGTCCGGCACTGAAGATCAGCGCCGACAGCACGATGTTGGTGTCAAGGACGACCCTGCGCATCACTGCCGTGCCCAGGCCACGGCGTCCTCGACGTCCTGCTCGGTAATCCCGAGTTGCTCCAGCTTCTCGCGCACAGCCTGGGCCTTCTGGACGCGCACGGGGGTCAGGACGATCCGGCCACTCTCCACGGTCACGTCGAAGTACTCCGCCGCATCCACGCCGGACACGGCCGCCTTGGGCAGTGTGATCTGATTTTTCGAAGTGAGCTTGGCAAGCATGGGAGGCCTCCGTAAGTTTCAAAGGAAATCTTACTTCCTTACTTCATTCTCGACAAGCATGCCTTCGAGCGCAGGGGTTTCAGGGCCTGCTGCGCTTTCAGCGCCGGTTTAAACGGCCTGATCCGGTGAAAACACAGTGCTTGTTCCGCCCGATCCTGGAGCGCACCGGCTCCGCATTGATTGCGGCACACGAAGCCGACTGCCCCTATATCAAAGGGCTTGTCGAAGGCCAAAGGGCTGGGGATGGAGCAAGGGAATGGCCTCAAGGGGAAAGGCCCTACCCGAAAAGGCCAAAAGGCTCCTACGGCCAGCCCATCACCAGGATGTCGCCATGCTTTCGCTGTTCCAGCGCAAACGGGTGCCGCTGGCCACCGCCGCCGCGCCACCTCCTGTCGAGCCTGCCAAAGGGCTGACGCCACCGCAGTCGGCCACATCGCTGCTGGCGGAGCCGCGCCGGCAGCGGCTGCTGGAACACATCTGGCAGCGCACCTCGCTGTCGCGTCGGCAGTTCCGCTCGCTGTACCTCGCGCCGCTGGAGCGCTACGCCGAGCTGGTCCAGCAGTTCCCGGCCTCGGAGGCGCATCACCATGCCTGGCCGGGCGGCATGCTGGACCACGGCCTGGAGATCGTGGCCTACGCGCTCAAGCTGAGGCAGTCCCACTTGCTTCCGGCCGGCGCCTCACCCGAGGCCCAGGCCGCGCAAGCCGAGGCCTGGACCGCCGGGACCGCCTACGCCGCGCTGCTGCACGACATTGGCAAGATCGCGGTCGACCTGCACGTCGAGCAGGCCGATGGCGTGGTCTGGCACCCCTGGCACGGGCCGCTGCGGCAGCCGTACCGCTTTCGTTACCGGACGGATCGCGAGTACCGGCAGCATGGCGCCGCCACGGGACTGCTCTACACCCGTGTGCTCGATGCCGGCATCCTCGACTGGCTGAGCGACTACCAGGACCTGTGGTCGGCGCTGCTGTACGTGCTGGCGGGTCAGTACGAGCATGCCGGCACGCTGGGAGAGCTGGTCGTCAAGGCTGACCAGGCATCGGTGGCCCTGGCGCTCGGCGGTGATCCGGCCAGGGCGATGGCGGCGCCGAAGCATGCGTTGCAGCGCAAGCTGCTGGATGGTCTGCGCTACCTGCTGCGCGAGGAATTCAAGCTGAACCAGCCTGGCGGCCCGTCGGATGGGTGGCTGACCCCGGAGGCACTCTGGCTCGTCAGCAAGACGGTCAGCGACAAGCTGCGCGCACACCTCCTGTCGCAGGGCATCGAAGGCATTCCGTCGAACAACACCGCCGTCTTCACGGTGCTCCAGGACCATGGCATCGTGCAGCCCGCCCCGGATGGGAAGGCGATCTGGCGGGCTACCGTCACGAGCGGCAACGGCTGGTCGCACAGCTTTACCTTCCTGCGCCTGTCGCCGGCCTTGATCTGGGAGTCGGGCGAGCGTCCCGCACCGTTCGCCGGCACGGTCACGACGGAAGAGGCCCTCCCTGGCGATGAGGCAGCGCCGGCCTCCGCCGGCATCCCGGCCACCTCACCGCCCCCTGGAGTGGCGGATTGCCCGGCCGGGATCGCGGACCCGGTCTCCGATCTGCTGTCGGTGCTTGATACGTCCGACGCAGCCACCACCAGTGCATCGTCCGCCAGCGCGGAACCCCCATCACCATCCGCCGCCGCAACTGCGGCAGTGACTCATTTGTCGCCGACCAGTCCTGCCACCATGCCGGCTCCCGCGAAGTCCACGCCGTCCGGGGAAGACTTCATTGCCTGGCTCAAGCAAGGCATCGAATCGCGCAAGCTCATCATCAACGATGCGAAGGCACTGGTGCATACCGTCGATGGCACGGCGTACCTGGTCAGCCCCGGCGTTTTCCAGCGCTACGTGCAGGAACATCCGGAGATCCAGGTGCTGGCCCGGCAGGACAATCTGCACGACTGGCAATGGGTGCAGAAGCGCTTCGAGAAGCTGGGACTGCACCGCAAACAGGACAGCGGCCTGAACATCTGGACCTGCGATGTCACCGGACCGCGCAAGTCGCGGCGGTTGCACGGCTATCTGTTGGCGGAGCCTTCGGCATTGTTCGCGGAAGTCCCGCCGGACAACCCCTACCTGTCTCTGACACGCAAGTAGACGTACCGTCCTGTAGACAGCAGGCATCAATGCGCCTGCCTGCGGAGTATGTTCTGAATGCCATCGAGTCGGCTCGGGTCGCCTAGACGGGCTAGCGGCGAATGGATCACCCAGTTCCTGGGGAGGTCATCGGCAACTGCTTCGTCGGATTCTTCGTGGTTGGCATACGTTCCCCCGGTGTTCATCGCATGCCTCGCACATAAAATTCCTGCCGGCTCCCCGTGGTCGACAACATGCACCTTTATGTTGAGGTTGATCACGTGTTAAAGGCTATTTCCAAGTCGGGAGTTTCTAAGGACTCGCTTCAAAACCCCGGGCAACTGCCCTGTTGCTGAAGGCACGGCATTGGCACGATGGCGGGCATGACACAGACAAGCCTCGGGTTGGATTGGACGAACAAGCGCACGCGCAAGCGCGAGTTCTTGGGGGAGATGGAACGGGTGGTGCCGTGGTCTGCGCTGGTGGCGCTGATCGAGTCACATAGCCCGCGAGCCAAGACGGGTCGCCCACCGTTTCCCATCGAGACCATGCTGCGCATCCACTTCATGCAGAACTGGTTCACCTTCGGCGACCAGGTGATGGAAGAGGCACTGATCGACACGCCGCTGTACCGTGAGTTCGCGCGACTCAACGTCGATGCGGACCGGCTGCCCGATGCCATCACGATCCTGCGCTTTCGCCACCTGCTGGAGCGCCACGGGCTGGCCCAGCAGATGTTCGTGGCCGTCAACGAGCTGCTGGCCGCCAAGGGTCTGGTGGTCAAGAGCGGCACGGCGGTGGACGCCACCATCATCAATGCACCGAGCTCGACCAAGAACAGCAGCGGCCAGCGTGACCCAGATATGCACCAGACCAAGAAGGGGCAGCAGTGGTACTTCGGCATGAAGGCCCATGTGGGCACGGATCTGGGGACGGGTGTCGTTCATAGCCTGGTAACCACGTCGGCCAATGCTGCCGACGTGACGCAGGTTGATGGCTTGCTGCACGGTCAGGAAACAGATGTGTTTGCCGACGCGGGCTACCAGGGTGCGGCGCGATGGACGCGCGCCAAGGTGCGGTGGCACATTGCGATGCGCCCAGGCAAGCGCAGAGCCTTGGATACGGGCACAGAGAAGGACCGGCTGATCGACGAGTTGGAACGCGTAAAGGCTCGCATCCGGGCGAAGGGCGAACACGCCTTTCGCGTCATCAAGCGTCAGTTCGGTTTCACCAAGGTCAGCTACCGGGGACTGGCCAAGAACACGGCCAAGTTGCACACGCTGTTCATGCTGGGCAATCTGTGGATGCTGCGCAAGCGGCCGCAGTTGTGCGGGGCATGAGTGCGTCCGCAGGCACCGAGGCGGGCGCCTGGGGTCTGTGAATTGACACTGTGGCCGTGCTAAATCACCTCCATGCGCATGATTCGACACCCTTTGCGCCCACATCTTTCAGCAAACCGGGGTTTTGAAGCGAGTCCCTAACCGGCCGTGGCAGGCGATGGCTACTGCCCGAGCCCGTCTAGAACACTCTGCAGGTAAGCTCGTGATTGCGGTGAATAATGCTTGAGCTTCAAATCCTGAAAGCTGACACCAACCCGGTCGCCCAGAACGTTAGGCTCCAAGAAGTACATCGTCCCCTCCAGAGACAGAACTTTGTCCATCAACAGGCGTTGACGCAACGCAACACCCAGCGCTCCTTTGGTCATGCGGTAGTGCTCGACCTTGCCCTGGTAACGAGCTAGCCGGCCTTTGCTATGGGATCGAAATGAGATACACAGCCGGCGAAGCGCGCGCTGAGCATCAGCTATCCGAGGATCAGGGTCTTCCTCACCCGTGGATGCAAACGGATTCCACGGGTAGACCTTTGATTCTGGCCAAGCAACTTGTAGTTTCACGCCGGATCTGACTATTGGAGGCCGGAGGCCAGAATCCGTCACCGTCTGAGCAGCTTCGAGATAGACAACTTGATCGTTTTCGCCTGAGTGATCCGGCTTGATCACTAGCTCTCCACAGTTGAGCACCAGATTGCGGGCCTTCACAGCCACGGGGGCTACGATTTCCAACTGGCCACCATCTCCAAGCTCAACGTCGACTTCCTCTGCGTCGATGGTGATACCTCCGACCCGGCGACCGAATCGAAGTTCGCTTCCGGCGACGGTCGAAAACTCGTAGATATCTTCCTTGCCGTCCTGCCGCTGCAGCGACATCTCAACTTCAAGCGAGCCGTCCCCTTCCGCAATGAGGCGCACAGTGTCGCCTACCCCCGTTGCCGCTTCTAGCGATGCGTAGAGCAAACCAACGTGCTCCGCTGGAATCACGTTCCGCCCAGCAAGGGCTTGCTTGTAGAAAGTCAGCAAGAATGGATTAGGAGTGTTCTGCCCCCCGCTTGCGAACCGTTGCGCAGCGCGAGCAAGCTCTGCATCGTCGCTTGTCAGCGCTGCTGCCAAAATGCATGCACCAAACACTGCTCCTGCCGGCTTTTGCGTATTGCTGTCGAGAAATGGATGTTGCGGTAACAAGCTCTGCACCGCGTCTTCATATGCTGCAACCGCCTGCTGGGGAAGTCCCGGCAGCTCCGGGCTGCCAGCACCAAGAACTAGGGATGCAAGCCTGGCGAGTTGTTCCTGAGCCTCGTATAAGCCGGTAGATCTGACACCTGGCACCAGTGCTGCAAGCTGATTGGTGAGCTTGCCTGATTCACGAATCATAACTTCGGATGTAACTCGACTGAGAACCTGCCCCTTGAAGATAGACTCGATAGCATCACCAATTTTTCCCGGATTGGACTCTGACGCGATCACCGTTGCTACTGCTTCAAGGACTGGCGCGTACCCCGCGAACTGCCGCCCATCTGCGCTTGTTTCGGCAGTCAGGTGCTCGACTAAAGACGTCGCCGCCTTTTCATACACCAAAGAGTGGGCGGAAAGTGACCCTTCCAGATGCTGGTAGATCCGCTTGCCTGACGTCGAATCCACGGCCACAGCGAGCCGCTTTATTGCCGCCTGAACAAATATCTTTGCACGCTCGGGCTGGAATAGTTCGATATCGAAAATCGGCGGATTGAGGCCCGACTTATCGTTGAGGATTGCCCACGCCTCTTCGACGATACCGACCCGTCCGAGCAGCACAATGGGGATGCTTCGCATTCCTGCGACGTTGGCAACGTCTGCGAGAAAGTCTTCGAAGGAGCTTTGAGTTACGCGTAGTCTCGCCTCATCTAAAGCATCAACCAGAAGCGTTGATTGACCGGCCTGCCATGCACTCCACAGCCCTGCCTTGACGAGGCCACCAACCAAGTAATTTCCGGCAACCGTCGTTGCTGCTGCCAGATCCAAATAGACGGCATTCGTCGCTGCACAGATTTCTCTAGCGAGCGTCGACTTGCCGACAGCCCCCGGGGCGGCAATGAGCCAAACGCTTTGCGAAAGGTCGCTGAAGTCTGGGCGCAGCGAAAGAGCAGCTTCGACAAAAGCGGGCGAATGGCCCGGCGTGGCATGCCAGCCAGGCAGTTCTGCGGATGGGGTCTGCGCTCGAACAGATGCGAATCGCGGGCGCCAAAATTGATCTATTGAATATCCCATGAAAATCTTTCCTAGTGTGCTGTCTCGCAGATAACTGGCATTACCCATGCACCCATGCGCTTGGTATGTGGGCAGAAATAATACGGTAGGAACAGGCAGGCTGAGAGTCTGCTCACGTATCAGCGGACAGAATACTAGCCGCCCCGGCACAACGCGTGCCGCATGCCTGCGACCAGATGACTGACCGGCCAAGCCTTCGTTGCCTGGCTATTCGGTGGTGTTCTGTCCCCCGGACAGTCGCGATTCGGTCGCGGCCATCAGTGCCGCGGCCGAGCAACCCAGCCCCTTCGCGATCCGCAGGATCAACACCAGCGTGGGCATGTGCTCGCCGCGCTCGATCTTGCCCATGTGCGACCGGGCGATGCCCGCTTGTTCCGCGAGCACCTCCTGCGCCAGCCCCTGCGCGGACCGGGCCTCGCGCACGGCAACGCCGAAAGCGCGCGCTGGCTCGCTTTCATAGGTTCTTGTTCCCGCAGGTCTCCCGCGTTGCACCGATCGCTTCTGCATCAACAGAAGCGTCACGTGTCAAGCGAATTTAAACCACGTTAAACTTATTTCATTGACCGACAGCACGCGTTTTTTTCCAGTGTCGGCGTTGTGCGGGTGACACGATGATCGCTTCCGATCCTTTGAACATTGCCCTGTCGGACTGCCTGGCCTATCCCAGGTTGTCGGTACCGATGGCGGAACATCGTCGGCGCTATCCGGACAACCCGATTCGTCTTCACGAAGAGCGCTTGGAGGATCAGCATCGAGGACTGCTCGCGGGGGCTTTCGAGGCAGGCCTCTGCCAATCGCCCGCAGCCCCTGGGGGCATCGATGTCCGTCCCGTCTGGCGCGATGCGTTGGCACTGGCCGTGTCGGCCCATCACCCCTTGCTGGCCTTCGCGTCAGTGTCCCTGGAGCAGGCGGCCGACTACCCTTGGATCGCCCTGGATGGGCGCGACTGTGTCGGCTACTGTGGGCAAATCGACTCACTGCTGACGGTGGCCGGCGTCGTCCCCTCGACCGTCACGACGGCCACATCGTTCGGGTTGATGATGACCTTGGTGGCCGCCGGCTACGGTGTCTGCCTGGCACCCGCCGCCCGCATCGAGGGCCATCGTGCCCTTGGCGTTGTCCAGCGTCCCTTGCAAGAGGGCGCGCTGATGCTCACCACGTACTTCCTGAGCCGTCGAAATACGGACAGCACCCGCCTGGAGCCGTTCTTCCAAGCGCTCCAGGCAAGCGCCTGACCGAACTTCGGCGCGACCCTGGCTCGATCAGTCTCCCGGCGTCACTTCGGCGGCATCGGCAGCGACGGCTTCGCGCACCAGCCGCTGCACGCTTTGCCGGACCTGCTCAGGGAACTCGGTCGTCACGACTGGCTCGCTCGCCTGCATGCACTGTGCGGCCACCAGCCGCGCGGCAAGATGCAGGTTCGTTGGGTTGACGGCTTCGACGGCCGGCCGTGTCCCGAGAGCCTCGTACGAGCGCAGGAGTGCGTGGTAGATGTCCCAGGTGTCGATGCCCCGTGGCAGCTGCTTCAGGACGGACTGGACCAGCCTGCGCTTGAGCGGATCGAGCTGCCAGTCCGGCACGCGCTGCCCGCGATGCCCCATGTGGATCGACAGCAGGTTGCCGGCCTGGATCTCGTAGGTGATCCAGCGGCGCGACTTGCCCGCGAGCTTGGCGTAGTCCGCCACCGAGAGGTTGTGCGGCGCCTCGAAGGTCTCCAGCACTTGCAGGCGTTCGCGCTGCACCTCCGACAGGCGCGGCCGCGCGTACTCGGGCATGCGCACGGCCGACAGCCGCTGCACCGATGCCGGCGCTTCGGGTTGGTTGGACGTCGGCGCGGTCACGATCAGCTGCGGCGCGGTGAGGTCGGCCACCGGCGGCTGCGCGGCCGCCTGGCCGGCGATGGTCGGCAGGCCCTGGAGCGTGATGGTCAGATGCCGGCTGGCAACCTCGACCTGGTTTTGCTCGAACAGGTCCAGGCGATCGGCCCAATCCTGCATCATGACGCGGCGCTGCTCGACGTATTCGGCATGGTTGTAGGTCGCGCTGATCTTGTCTGGATCGGCATGCGATAGCTGGGCGTCCACCCATTTCTTCGGGTAGCCAAGTTCGTTCAGCGCCGTCGAGATCGTCGCCCGGATGCCATGCCCTGTGAGTTGGTCCTCGTAGCCCATGCGTTTGAGCGCGGCGTTGAGCGTGTTCTCGCTGATCGGGTTCTTCAGGCACCAGTCGCCTGGGATGAGATGGACCTGGGCAGGCTTGCATTGGTCCAACAGGTGGCGAACGATCTCCTGCGCCTGCACCGACAGCGGCACGATGTAGGGCGGGATGTCGATGAGACGCTTGCGCTTCTTCTTGGTCAGCAGCTTGCGCTGCTTGAGCCTGGCCACCGGGATGACCCACAGGCCCCGGTCGAGGTCGAACTGATCGGGCGTGGCGAAGCGAAGCTCGCCGGTGCGCACACCAGTGAGCATCAGCAGCCGGACGCCCAGCTGCGTGTTCAGGCGCCCGCGGTACTTGCGCAGTGTCTGCAGCATGACTGGCAGCTCGTGCATGCGCAGGAACGGGTTGTGTTCGACCGGCGGCAACGGCAGCGCGACCACTTCCAGGTCCCTGGACGGGTTATCGCCCATGTTGGGAATCGCCACCGTGGCGTAGGTGAACAACTGGGTGAACCAGGTCCTCAGCTTCTCGGCCACGGACAGCGAGCCGCGCTTTTCCACCTTGCCGATGATGTCCAGCAGGTGCGCGCGGGTAATCTCGTAGATGGTCAGGTGCCGCAGCGAGGGGAACACATCTTTCTTGAAGACGCGCCCGATCTGTTCCAGGCTGGTCTGCCGTCCTTGCTCCAGCGAGAGCCGGCGATGGGCCAGCCATTGCTCGTAGACGGCCATGAAGGTGTGCTCGCCGGCCAGGACGATCGCGTGCCGCTTGCGCTTGCGTTCGCTGTGGGGATTGACGCCCTTGGCGAGCAGCGAGCGGGCTTCATCGCGAAGTGCACGGGCGTCCTTCAGAGAGAGCGCCGGATACGTGCCGAAGGACATGCGGTCGCGCTTGCCGCCCCACGAGAAGCGGAAGTGCCACGCCTTTGCACCGGTGGCTGAAACAAAGAGGGAAAGGCCGTCTGTGTCGGCCAGGGTGTAGGGTTTGCCGGTCGCCTTGGCTTGGCGAACCGTGAGGTCCGAAAGCATGATCCCAACTCCTTGAAAGCGAGTTGAGTGCCATGTTTCCCATCGAGCCCCGGCTCCCCCAGCAACAATGCGGAATCGGGAAGCTCCGCATTGCGAT
Source organism: Comamonas sp. GCA5 (assembly GCF_036541385.1). Classification (NCBI taxonomy): domain Bacteria; kingdom Pseudomonadati; phylum Pseudomonadota; class Betaproteobacteria; order Burkholderiales; family Comamonadaceae; genus Comamonas; species Comamonas sp. GCA5. The sequence continues at coordinate 79,751 of NZ_JAZHFR010000006.1, forward strand.
GTACCACCTGATGTACCGGTTTTGACCGGCTGTCAGTGGATCTCGCTGGACGTCACTGGAATGGCTTTTCTAGAAAAGCCGAACCGTGACAATGACTTGCAACACTCCATGGACGTCCTTGGAACACCATGGAAAGTTGAAGTGGAGCGGGTGATGGGAATCGAACCCACGTATCAAGCTTGGGAAGCTGGCGTTCTACCATTGAACTACACCCGCCTATCTACTACCCCATGATTTCATTGATCTTTTGCCCGTAAGGCGTTGATCTTCAAGGATAAATAGGCTTTTTTTGCGATTCCTTTTTACTCAACCAAGCTCAACCAAACTCGTCCACAATCGGCAGCTTGGTGTAGTTTTTGGTGTAGTTTTTTTCTTCGCATTCAACTCAGATGCAGTGAAGGGCTGGTCCAAAACTGCCCCTTCACTTTCCAAATCTGGAAAGCATTCTAGCGCACTATCGTCCGCTGAATAAACGCACTTTAGTGGCTGATGTTGCCCCTGGTTTGTGAAGTTCTTGGCTGTCGGGTCAACCACAAAGTCCGTGCGCATGTGGCTACTGACCCGCCAGCCCAATATGCGGCGTGCATACACATCAATCACAAAGGCCACAAACATCTGCCCTTGCCATGTAGATACATAGGTGAAATCTGCGACCCAAAGTTGGTCAGGCCGGTGGGCTTTGAACTGCCGGTTGACGAGGTCTAGCGGGCATGGCATGGTTGTGTCTGGACGGGTTGTGCGCACCTTCTTGCCACGCCTTGCGCCTTCCAGGCCCAGCTTGCGCATCAGGCGTTGCACTGTGCAGCGGGCAATGGGTAAGCCTTCTCGGTGCATCTGCTTCCAGACTTTGACGACGCCATACACCTGCCAATTGGCGTGCCACACCCGTTGAATATGACTGCAACGTTCTTCATCTGATTGGCTGCGCTTGCAGCGCAGCCAAGGGCAGTTTCTTTGTTGAACCCTGCGCCTGTAGCCCGATGGGGCAATTTGCAGCAACTTGCAAATTGGCTCGACCCCATAGGCATCGCGATACTGGTCTACAAAGTCAATTAGCTCTTGATGCGACGGTCCAGCTTCGCCTGCGCAAAAAAAGCGCTCGCAGCCTTGAGGATGTCATTGGCACGGCGCAACTCCTTGTTCTCTCGCTCCAGTTGCTTGAGTCGCTCACGTTCATCCGTGGTCAATCCTGGTCGTTGGCCTGCATCTATTTCTTTGCGCTGCACCCACCCATGCAGGGTGCTGACCGAGCAACCTATCTTGGGGGCAATCGATTCACACGCACCCCACAGTGATGTACGGCACGGAGGTCTCACCCAGCCTGATCTCATCCGTGACGGATGCTGTGAGTGAGGAGGTCAAGGCCTGGCAGGCACGCCCGCTGGACGCCATCTACCCCATCGTCTACCTGGACTGCATCCACGTGAAGGTGCGCGAGGGCGCCATACGGATCAAGGCCGTGTACCTGGCCATCGGCATCACCATGAGCGGAGAGAAGGAGGTGCTGGGCCTGTGGCTGGCCCAGACCGAAGGGGCCAAGTTCTGGCTGCAGGTGGTCACCGAGTTGCGCAACCGGGGCGTACAGGACA
>NZ_JAZHFR010000070.1:0-19574 GCF_036541385.1 Comamonas sp. GCA5
CGGTCACCGAAGCTGCGCTCGGGACGGGGGCCACGGTCGTTGAAGCGGGGACGGTCACCGCCGCCAAAACCGCCGCCTTCACGGCGTGGTCCGCGCTCGTCGTTGTTGAAACGCGGACGGTCCGAGCGGCCAAAGCCACCCTCTTCGCGGCGAGGACGGTCACCGAAGCTGCGCTCGGGACGGGGGCCACGCTCGTTGCGGTCGTTGAAGCGGGGGCGGTCGCCACCGCCAAAACCACCGCCTTCACGGCGTGGGCCGCGCTCGTCGCTGTTGAAACGCGGGCGGTCCGAGCGGCCAAAGCCACCCTCTTCGCGGCGCGGGCGATCACCAAAGCTGCGTTCGGGACGAGGGCCGCGGTCGTTGCGGTCGTTGAAGCGGGGGCGGTCACCGCCGCCAAAGCTGCCTTCACGGCGGGGCGCACGTTCGTCGCGTGCACCACCACGGGTGCGGTCCTCGCCATCGCGGCGCGCACCGGCGGGCTTGGCGGAACGGGGGGCACCTGGCTTGGAGGGGCCCCGGGAATGGGGTTGGTCTTTGAAAGACATGTTGGCTCTTGGAGTTGGTCCGCTATTGTCCCCCCGCTGGGCCACTTCTGCTCGGCAGGCCGTGGATGCCCACGCGTTTTACCCGACCGCCAGCGCCACCCGCTTGCCGGGGGCAAAACGCCCGTCGCGCAGGGCCTGCAGATCCATGACGCGCAGGCCGCCGTATTCCACGTGGATGGCGCCATGCGCCTCCAGTGTGGCCAGGGCCTCGTTCACGCGCTGGCGCGACAGGCCCACCAGGTAGGCCAGTTCCTGCTGGGTGATGCGCAGCACCGAGCCGCCGCCGGGGTAGAGCACCGGGTTGAACAGCGCCGCCAGACTGCGGGCCACGCGCACATCGGGGTTGCTGATGCGATCGATCTCGCGCGCCGCGATGAACTGGCCCAGGCGTTCATTGAGCTGGTTCATGATGAAGCGGTTGAAGCCGAGTGAATTGTCCAGCAGCCACTGGAAGGTATCGATGGAGATGCCGGCAATCACGCTCTTGCGCAGGGCCTGGATGTTGTAGCGGTAAGGCTCGCGCTTGATGCATGTGCCTTCGCCAAACCAGCCGCCCGGAGGCACCCCGGTGAAGGTCATGGTCAGGCCATCGGCATTGTCAGCGCTCATCTTCAACAAGCCATCGATCAGCCCGAACCAGTAGCTCACGGGACGCCCGGCATGGCACACGAACTCGCCCACGCAGGCCTCGGTCACCTGCAACCCAGCGACCGCACGCTCACGCTCCAGGGGGTGCAGCAGCTGCATCCAGGGAATGCCTGCAATCTCATCCGGGGTGGCCTGGCGACGGCGTTGGTACAAGGTCGTGCGTGAAGTCATAGACCCGAGCATGTGCGCAGACCCGGACCCAATGACATTGGGGTTTGCCACGACCAGCACCACCCGGATCGCCCACCACCCATGACGCAGATCAAAAACCGGGAACGCATGCACAAAAAACGCCAAAACACGCGTAATTACCCGATTAGGTCTTTCCCCTGAATGTCGTCGTAAAGACAAGAAAACGTCAAACCCCTGCCTACTATCGCCTCCATTCACTGGGTCGTCGGCTTCACGACGCACTCCATCGCCGAGTTCGAGATTGACAAGCTGTAAGGATTTGCAATGGTGACCACGTTTCCGCACCTGCTGCTCAAGCATGCCGCCGAAAGGCCCGACGCTGCTGCCCTGCGCGAAAAAGAATACGGCATCTGGCAGACATGGACCTGGGCCGATGTGGCCCGGGATGCGCGCCACATGGCCTGCGGCCTGGCTGCCCTGGGGCTGGCCAAGGGGCAGAACCTGGCCTTCATCAGCGACAACCGCCCCCACGTCTACATCGGGTTTGTTGCCGTGCAAAGCCTGGGCGCCGTACCGATCCCGCTGTACCAAGATGCCGTGGCCCAGGAAATGGGCTTTGTGATGCAGGACGCAGACATAGCCTTCGCCTTCGCGGAAAACCAGGAGCAGGTCGACAAGCTGCTGGAAGTGCGCGAATCGTGCCCCGGCCTGCAGCACATCATCTATGACGATCCGCGCGGCCTGCGCAACTACGACCAGCCCGGCCTGATCAGCACCGAGCAGCTCAAGCAACTGGGCGCCGAGTGGGACCGCAGCCACCCCGGCGTGTGGGACTCCATGGCCAAGGCCGTGCAGCCCGAGGACGTGTCCGTCATCCTCTACACCTCGGGCACCACCGGCAAGCCGAAGGGCGTGTGCCAGACCCACGCCAGCTTCATCGGCTCGGCCCAGGGCGGCGTCGAGGTCGATGGCTTGACCCCGGCCGACAACATCATCTCCTACCTGCCCCCCGCCTGGGTGGGCGACCACCTGTTCTCGCTGGCGCAGTGGATGGTGGCAGGCTTCACCATCAACTGCCCGGAATCGGCCAGCACCGTCAACATCGACCTGCGCGAAATCGGACCCACCTACTACTTCGCCCCGCCCCGGGTGTTCGAAGGCATGCTGACCTCGGTCTCCATCCGCATGGAAGATGCCGCGCCCGCCAAGCAGTGGCTGTATGAAAAGTGCATGCAACTGGCCAAGCGGGTCGGCGCCGACATCCTGGACGGCAAGCCCGTCAGTGCGCTGGACCGCTTCAAGTACAAGCTGGGCGACCTGCTGATCTACGGGCCGCTGCGCAACGTGATGGGCCTGTCGCGCATCCGCGTGGCCTACACCGCCGGCGCGGCCATCGGCCCCGACCTGTTCAAGTTCTTCCGCTCGATCGGCATCAACCTCAAGCAGCTGTATGGCCAGACCGAGACCTGCGCCTATGTCTGCATCCAGAAGAACGGCCACGTCAAGCTCAACACCGTCGGCCAGGCGGCCCCCGGCATCGAGCTGAAGATTGCCGACAACGGCGAGGTGCTGGTCAAGGGCGTGTCGGTGCTCAAGGAGTACTACAAGCGCCCCGACGCCACGGCCGAAGTCATCGACGAGCAGGGCTACTTCCACACCGGCGATGCCGGCGTGCTGGACGAGGACGGCCACCTGCGCATCATCGACCGTGCCAAGGACGTGGGCAAGATGAACACCGGCGCCATGTTCGCGCCCAACTACATCGAGAACAAGCTCAAGTTCTTCCCGCAGATCAAGGAGGCCGTGTGCTTCGGCAACCTGCGCGACCAGGTCTGCACCTTCATCAACATCGACTACGAAGCCGTGGGCAACTGGGCCGAGCGCCAGGGCATCCCCTACGGCGGCTATGTGGACCTGGCCTCCAAGCCCCAGGTGCTGGAGCTGATCAGCGAGTGTCTGTCCCAGGTGAATGCCGACCTGGCCACCGAAGCCGGCATGTCCGACACCCAGATCGCCCGATTCCTGGTGCTGCACAAGGAACTGGACCCCGACGACGACGAGCTGACCCGCACCCGCAAGGTGCGCCGCAACTTCATTGCCGACAAATACGCGGTCCTGATCGAAGCGCTGTACAGCGACAAGACCCAGCAATTCATTGAAACCCAGGTCAAGTTCGAAGACGGGCGCACCGGCAGCGTGAGTGCCACGCTGCAGATCCTCAACGCCCAGACCTATCCCGCATCCCGCGTCGCCGCCTGAGCCGCACCCAGAAAGCAGCAGCCATGACAGACAAGAAGATTGGGGATGTCATCCTGGACATCCAGAACATCAGCCTGCGCTTCGGTGGCGTGAAGGCGCTGACCGACATCTCGTTCAATGTGCGCGAGCATGAGATCCGCTCCATCATCGGCCCCAACGGCGCTGGCAAGAGCTCCATGCTCAACTGCATCAACGGTGTCTACACGCCCAGCGAAGGCTCCATCACCTTCCGTGGCCAGACCTTCTCGCACATGAACAGCCGCCAGGTGGCCGAAATGGGCGTGGCCCGCACCTTCCAGAACCTGGCACTGTTCAAGGGCATGAGCGTGATCGACAACATCATGACCGGCCGCAACCTGAAGATCAAAAGCAACCTCCTGATGCAGGCGCTGCGCCTGGGGCCTGCAGAGAAGGAAGAAATCGCGCACCGCGAATTCGTCGAGCACATCATCGATTTCCTGGAAATCCAGGCCTTCCGCAAGACGCCCGTGGGCCAGTTGCCCTACGGCCTGCAAAAGCGCGTGGACCTGGGCCGCGCCCTGGCCATGGAGCCCCAGGTGCTGCTGCTGGACGAACCCATGGCCGGCATGAACGTGGAAGAGAAGCAGGACATGTGCCGCTTCATCCTGGACGTGAACGACGAATTCGGCACCACCATCGTGCTGATCGAGCACGACATGGGCGTGGTGATGGACATCTCGGACCGCGTGGTCGTGCTGGACTACGGCAAGAAGATCGGCGACGGCGCCCCCGATGAAGTGCGCAACAACGAAGACGTGATCCGGGCCTATCTGGGCACCAGCCACTGACCCACCACGGAACACGGGAGACTCGCAATGGCATTCTTTCTGGAAACCCTGTTTGGCGGCCTGATGGCCGGCATGCTGTACGCCCTGGTGGCCCTCGGCTTCGTGCTGATCTTCAAGGCCTCGGGTGTCTTCAACTTCGCCCAAGGCGCCATGGTGCTGTTCGCAGCCCTGGCGATGGCGCGCTTTGCGGAGTGGATTCCGCAGTGGACCGGCCTGGAAAGCAAGCTGGTGGCCAACGTCGCGGCCTTTGTGATCGCCGCCGCCATCATGTTCGTCTGCGCCTGGATCATCGAACGCCTGGTGCTGCGCCACTTGGTGAACCAGGACGCAGCCACGCTGCTGATGGCCACCCTGGGCATCACCTACTTCATGGAAGGCGTGGGCCAGACGCTGTTTGGCAGCGAGATCTACAAGATCGACATCGGCATGCCCAAAGACCCGGTGTTCGTGCTGGACTCGGTGTTTGACGGCGGCGTGATGATCAACCAGGAAGACGTGATCGCTGCCGTGATCGCCGCCTGCCTGGTGGCCGCCCTGTCCGTCTTCTTCCAGAAGACCGGCACCGGCCGCGCCCTGCGCGCCGTGGCCGATGACCACCAGGCCGCCCAGTCCATCGGCATTCCGCTGAACCGCATCTGGGTCATCGTCTGGTGCGTGGCCGGCATCGTGGCCCTGGTGGCCGGGATGATCTGGGGCTCCAAGCTGGGCGTGCAATTCACTCTTACAACCGTAGCACTCCGCGCTCTCCCAGTGGTCATTTTGGGCGGTTTGACCTCGGTTCCCGGCGCCATCATCGGCGGCCTGATCATCGGCGTGGGCGAGAAGCTGTCCGAGGTCTACCTGGGCCCCTATGTGGGCGGTGGCATCGAGATCTGGTTCGCCTACGTGCTGGCCTTGGTGTTCCTGCTGTTCCGTCCGCAAGGGCTGTTTGGCGAAAAGATCATTGACCGCGTCTGACCGGTCCACCCCCAGAACAATTAGGAGACACACATGTTCTATCGTGAGAACGGTCAGTTCAAAACCAGCTACCGGGCCGACCAGCAGATCTTCACCATCCGTCAGGACAAGATCGCCATCCTGGTGCTGATCGCCGCCGCCTTCCTGGTGGTGCCGATGTTCGCCTCGGACTACTTCTACCGCGCCATCCTGATCCCGCTGGTCATCATGTCGCTGGCCGCGCTGGGCGTGAACATCCTGGTGGGCTACTGCGGCCAGATCTCGCTGGGTTCGGGCGCCTTCATGGCGGTGGGGGCCTACGGCGCCTACAACGTCATCGTGCGCATCCCCGGCATGCCGCTGATTCCTGCCCTCATCCTGGGCGGCCTGTGCGCCACCTTCTTCGGCATCCTGTTCGGTCTGCCCAGCCTGCGCGTCAAGGGCCTGTACCTGGCCGTGGCCACGCTGGCGGCGCAGTTCTTCAGCGACTGGATGTTCCTGCGCATCAAGTGGTTCACCAACAATTCGCCCTCGGGTTCGGTGTCGGTCTCGGACCTGCAGGTCTTCGGCATGGCCATCGAATCGGCCCAGTCCAAGTACCTGTTCTGCCTGGCAGTGCTGGTGGTGCTGGCCCTGCTGGCCAAGAACCTGGTGCGCGGTGCCATCGGCCGCGAGTGGATGGCCATCCGCGACATGGACGTGGCCGCCAGCGTGATCGGCATCCGCCCCATGTACGCCAAGCTCAGCGCCTTTGCCGTCAGCTCCTTCATCGTCGGCGTGGCCGGCGCCCTGTGGGCCTTTGTGCACCTGAGCGCCTGGGAGCCGGCCGCCTTCTCGGTGGACATCTCCTTCAAGCTGCTGTTCATGGTGATCATCGGTGGCCTGGGCTCCATCATGGGCAGCTTCTTCGGCGCAGCCTTCATCGTGGTGCTGCCCATCTTCCTGAGCCTGCTGCTGCCCGCCCTGGCCAACCTGTTTGGCTTCGAGATTTCCACGGCCGGCGTGTCGCACGCGGAATTCATCATCTTCGGCGGCCTGATCGTCTGGTTCCTGATCGTCGAGCCCCATGGACTGGCCAAGCTGTGGTCCATCGGCAAGCAGAAGATGCGTGTCTGGCCTTTCCCGCATTGATCGAGTTTCAAGGTGTGTGTGCGCGTGTTGCGCGTTTTCGGTGACGTTAGAGATCCATCCCAACAAGGAGACAAACCATGAAGTTCACCCGTCTGGCCCTGGCGGCCACCCTGATTGCCGCCGGTGCCGGCTTTGCTGGCAGCGCAGTGGCACAAGCCAACGAGCAATTCATCCCCCTGCTGTCCTACCGCACCGGCGCCTATGCCCCCAACGGCATTCCATGGGCCAACGGCAAGCAGGACTACCTGAAGCTGATCAACGAGCGCGACGGTGGCATCAACGGCGTCAAGATTGCCTACGAAGAGTGCGAAACCGGCTACGCCACCGACCGCGGCGTGGAGTGCTACGAGCGCCTGAAGAGCAAGCCTTTCGTGGCCGCGATCGACCCCCAGGCCACCGGCATCACCTTCGCGCTGACCGAAAAGGCGCCCGTGGACAAGATCCCGCTGATCACGCTGGGCTACGGTCTGTCGATCGCCAAGGACGGCAATGCCTTCCAGTGGAACTTCCCCTTCATGGGCAGCTACTGGACCGGCGCGGACATCCTGATCCAGCACATTGGCAAGAAGGCCGGCGGCCTGGACAAGCTCAAGGGCAAGAAGATTGCGCTGATCTACCACGACAGCCCCTTCGGCAAGGAACCCATCCCGGTGCTGCAAGAACGCGCCAAGATGCACGGCTTCGAGCTGCAACTGCTGCCCGTGACCGCCCCCGGCGTGGAGCAGAAGGCCACCTGGCTGCAGCTGCGCCAGAGCCGCCCCGACTTTGCCCTGCTGTGGGGCTGGGGCGTGATGAACTCCACCGCACTGAAGGAAGCCCAGGCCACCGGCTTTCCGCGTGACAAGCTGTATGGCGTGTGGTGGGCCGGTGCCGAACCCGACGTCCGCGACGTGGGCGAAGGCGCCAAGGGCTACCAGACCCTGGCACTGAACGGCTATGGCCAGAACACCAAGGTGGCGCAGGACGTGCTCAAGCACGTGCACGACAAGAAGGCCGGCACCGGCCCGCGTGACGAAGTCGGCTCCGTGCTCTACACCCGCGGCATGATCATCTCCATGCTGACCGTGGAAGCCATCCGCACCGCGCAGGAGAAGTTCGGCAAGGGCAAGCCCATGACCGGTGAGCAGGTGCGCTGGGGCTACGAAAACCTGAACCTGACGGACGCGCGCCTGAAGGAGCTGGGCTTCGAGGAAATCATGCGTCCGCTCAAGACCAGCTGCGGCGACCACATGGGTTCCACCTGGGCCCGCATCCACACCTGGGACGGCAAGAAGTGGAACATGGGCAGCGACTGGTACCAGTCGGATGACAAGGTGATCGAGCCGCTGATCAAGGAACAGGGCGACAAGTACCTGGCCGACAAGAAGCACACCCGCCGCGCCGCCGCGGACTGCAAGTAATGCAGCACGGGCTGGCTCTCCGGTGCCAGCCCGGCTCCAGCACTTGTGCAACGGCACTGCCCGCTTCGGCGCAGTGTCCAGCCGACAGCCCTGCCACCCATGCGCAGGCCTGTCGATTGGTTGAAAGGCACGACTATGCAAGCACAGAACATCGTCCTCAGCGTCAACGGCATTGAGGTCATCTACAACCACGTCATCCTGGTGCTCAAGGGTGTCTCGCTGCAGCTGCCCGAAAAGGGCATCGTGGCCCTGCTCGGCGGCAATGGCGCCGGCAAGACCACCACCTTGCGCGCCATCTCCAACCTGCTCAAGGGCGAGCGTGGCGAGGTGACCAAGGGCAGCATCGAGCTGCGCGGCGAACAGATCCAGAACCTGTCGCCCGCGGACCTCGTCAAGCGGGGCGTGGTGCAGGTCATGGAAGGGCGGCACTGCTTTGCCCACCTGACCATCGAAGAAAACCTGATGACCGGCAGCTACACCCGCAGCGACAAGGGCGAGATCGCGGCCAACCTGGAGAAGGTCTACAACTACTTCCCGCGCCTGAAGACGCGCCGCACCAGCCAGGCGGCCTACACCTCGGGCGGCGAGCAGCAGATGTGCGCCATCGGCCGCGCCATCATGAGCAACCCCAACATCGTGCTGCTGGACGAACCCTCGATGGGCCTGGCGCCGCAGATCGTGGAAGAGGTGTTCAACATCGTCAAGGACCTGAACGCCAAGGAAGGCACGACCTTCCTGCTGGCCGAGCAGAACACCAACATGGCGCTGAAGTACGCCGACTACGGCTACATCATGGAAAGCGGCCGCATCGTGATGGATGGCCCCGCAGCCGATCTGGCCTCCAACGAAGACGTCAAGGAGTTCTACCTGGGCGTGGGCGGCGGCGAGCGCAAGAGCTTCAAGGACGTCAAGAGCTACAAGCGCCGCAAGCGCTGGCTGGCCTGAAGACCACAAATTCATAGCTGGATGCGCCCGCCAGCAGGGCGCAAACCACCCATTTCGCCTTCCATTCTCACCCCCAAGTTTCGGAGCATTCGCATGAGCCAGCATTACGACGATCTGGAGACCCGCGCCCCGGCCGCGCGCGAAGCCGCGCTGATGGCGGCCCTGCCGGCCCAGGTGGCCCATGCGCAGCAGCACGCGCCCGCCTTTGCCCGCATCCTGGCGGGGGTGCAGGCGGGCGATATCCACTCGCGCGCCGCCCTGGCCCAGCTGCCGGTGACCCGCAAATACGAACTGCTGGCCACCCAGCAGACCCACCGCGCCAGCAGCCCGTTCGGCGGTTTTGCCACCCAGGCCTTCGGCGCGCGCATGCCCCGCGTGTTCGCCAGCCCCGGCACCATCTATGAGCCCGAAGGCACGCGCCCGGACTACTGGCGCATGGCCCGCGCCATCTACGCGGCGGGCTTTCGCCCCGGCGAGCTGATCCACAACTGCTTCAGCTACCACTTCGTGCCCGCCGGCTCGATGATGGAAACCGGGGCCCACGCCTTGGGCTGCAGCGTGTTCCCCGGCGGCACCGGCCAGACCGAGCAGCAGGTGCAGGCAATGGCCGAGCTGCAGGCGGCCGGCTACATCGGCACCCCCAGCTTCCTCAAGCTCATCCTGGAAAAGGCCGAACACCTGGGCGTGGCCCTGCCCCAGATGCGCAAGGCCCTGGTCAGTGGCGAAGCCTTCCCGCCCTCGCTGCGGGACTGGCTGCAGGCACGGGGCGTGACGGCCTACCAGTGCTACGCGACCGCCGACCTGGGCCTGATCGCCTATGAAACCTCGGCCCGCGAAGGCCTGGTCCTGGACGAGGGGGTGATCGTGGAGATCGTGCGCCCCGGCACCGGAGACCCCGTGCCCGAGGGCGAGGTGGGCGAGTTGGTGATCACCACCCTGAACCCCGATTACCCACTGATCCGCTTCGGCACCGGCGACCTCTCGGCCGTGCTGCCCGGCACCTGCCCCACGGGGCGCACCAACCTGCGCATCAAGGGCTGGATGGGCCGTGCCGACCAGACCACCAAGGTGCGCGGCATGTTCGTGCACCCCGGCCAGGTCTCGGAAGTGGTCAAGCGCTTCCCCCAGGCCGGCAAGGCGCGTCTGGTGGTCAGCGGCGAGATGGCCAACGACCAGATGACGATGCTGGTCGAGAGCACCGAGACCGCGCCCGGCCTGGCGCAGCTGATGGCCGAGGCCGTGCGCGAAGTCACCAAGCTGCGCGCCGACGTGCAGCTGGTGGCACCGGGCAGCCTGCCCAACGACGGCAAGGTGATCGAGGATGCCCGCAGCTACGCCTGAATTCCCGCATTGCAAAAATTAGTACGCATGATGCAAAAAAAGCACAGATGACCCTTGGGTGGGCGGGCCGCACCGGCCGCCCATGGAAGCTTCACACACCCCCTTCACAGGCCCTCCGGGCCTGTTTTGTTTGGTGAACAAGTCAAAAATGCGCGCATTTACTCGAAATTTCACGACTTTAAAGTCACCTTGGCAACACCACTGCCGCACGCCGTTGATTGATTTCGCGCAAGCATTTTCCGTTCTTAGAATTTTTTCCGGACAACCTAGGGAATGTGCGGAGATGGCATCCCACCACATATTCATAGCATTCCCCCCTTACAAGCGTTAGGAGATACACACAATGGCCCAGACATTCCGCATTGCCGCCATCGCCTTGGCAGCCGCCGCCACTTCGTTCGGTGTGGCAGCCCAAGATTTCCCTGGCAGCAAGAACATCACCGTCGTCGTTCCCTTCACCGCCGGCGGCCCCACCGATCGCGTGGCCCGCGATCTGGCCGAAGCCCTGCGCAAGCCCCTGGGTGGCGCCACCGTGGTGATCGAAAACGTGGCCGGTGCCGGCAGCTCCATCGGCGCCGCCAAGGTGGCCCGCGCCAATCCCGATGGCTACACCCTGCTGCTGAACCACATTGGCATGTCGACCATGCCTTCGCTGTACCGCAAGCTGCCGTTCGACGTGCTGAACGACTTCGAATTCCTGGGCATCGTCAACGACGTGCCCATGACCGTGATTGGCCGCCCCACCCTGGAAGCCAAAAACTTCGCCGAACTGCGCGAGTACATCAACAAGAACAAGGAAAAGGTCAACATCGGTCACTCGGGCCTGGGTTCCGCCGGCCACCTGTGCGGCCTGATGTTCCAGAGCGCGATGGCCACGCAGATGACCACCGTGCCCTACAAGGGCGCCGCCCCTGCGATCACCGACCTGATGGGCGGCACCATCGACCTGATGTGCGACCAGACCACCAACACCTCGTCGCAGATCGAAGGCAAGAAGGTCAAGGCCTACGGCGTGACCACGCTGCAGCCGCTGAAGGCCCCCGCCCTGAAAGACATCCCCACCCTGGACTCTTCGGGCCTGAAGGGCTTCAATGTGACCGTCTGGCACGGCCTGTACGCCCCCAAGGGCACGCCAGCCGCAGTCCTGACCAAGCTGAACAACGCCCTGAAGCAGGCCGTGAAGGACCCTGAGTTCGTCCGCAAGCAGGAAGGCCTGGGTGCCGTGGTGGTGGCCGACAACCGTGTCGAACCCGCCGAGCACAAGAAGTTCGTGGCCAAGGAAATCGAAACCTGGGGCAAGGTCATCAAGGCCGCCGGCCAGTTCGCCGACTAAGGCCTTCGGTCCAGGGCATGGCACAGCGCCATGCCCACCAAAGAAATCGCCCGGGCGCACACGCACCCAGGCGATTTTTTTATGCAAGCGACCCGCGGCGCACCTTCGCACAGCGGGCCCGGTCTGGCGTCAGAGGTGCCAGGTCACTGGCTTGCCCTCGGCCGCACTGCGGCGCAACATGTCGGCAAAGGGCACCACCCGCTGGCGCAGGCTGACGGAGCCCAGCTGCGCAGATGCGAGGGCCGCCTTGGCCACATCCTCGTGCGCCGAGGACTGCATTTCGATTTCGATCGCCTTGCGCTTGGCATCGTCCTCGGCCACGGCGCGCTCCAGTACATCCAAGGCATGCGGGATCTGCTCGACCGTCACAATGCCAGGCTCCCCCACCTGCTTGTCCAGCAGCTTCAGCAACTGCTCGGCGGTGGCTTTCAGCATGATCAAGTCGGCCGTAGCGCGTGATTGAAAGGTGTAGGCCATCTTGCTTATCCTTTTGGGTACATGTAGTCACGTTGGAACGCATAGTCAGATTGCGCGCCTCGCAAGGAGCCGGTCTGGATCTCACCGGACGGGCGTATCGCCAGCATTTGGTGCAGACCCATCCAGCCTTGCTCGAACCCCATCGCACAACCTGCCAGATACAAGCGATAGGCACGCAACGCGCGACCTGAGCGCTCAGTATCAGTTTGTACCGCCAAAATGCGCTGCGCAGCGTCCAGTTGCGCTTCCAATGCGTCAGACCACGTCCATAGTGTGCGCGCATAGTGCGGGCGCAGGTTCTCGGTGTCGACCATTTCCAACCCCGCTTCAGCCATGGTCTGCAGCAGCGTGCTGACATGCACCAGCTCGCCGCCGGGGAAGATGTAGCGGTCGATAAAGTCCCCCATGCCAGCCCCCAACTGCCGGTTGCGCGTACCGCCTGCGGTGATGCCGTGGATCAGGGCCAGGGCCCCGGGGCGCAGCAGCCGGTACACGGTCTGGAAGTACTCCGGCAGGTTGGCCTGCCCCACATGCTCGAACATGCCGACCGAGGCCAGCTTGTCGTAGGGCGCATCGCTCAGTTGGCGGTAGTCACACAGCTCCACCTGCACGCGCCCCTGCAGCCCCAGGGTCTCGATCAGGTGGCGCACATGGTTGAACTGGTTGCGCGACAGCGTGATGCCCTTGGCCTGCACGCCGTGGTGCTGGGCCGCCCAGATGATCAGCCCGCCCCAGCCACAGCCCACGTCCAGCAAGCGCTCGCCCGGGTGCAGGTCCAGCTTGCGGCAGATGTGTTCCAGCTTGGCCTCCTGGGCCTGGGCCAGGCTCATCTGGGGCTCGCGGTAGTAGGCGCAGGAGTAGACCCGGCGCGGGTCCAGCCACAGGGCATAGAAATCGTCGGACAGGTCGTAGTGAAACTGCACCTGCTGCGCGTCGCGCTCCAGCGTGTGCAAGGCCATGGACCGCGCGCGCGCCATGACCTGGGACCACCAACTGGCCGTGCCCCGCACGGGATCGGTCTGCAGCAACCCCAGGGCTGCGGCCATCACATCGCGCATGCTGCCATGCACCTCGACCCAGCCTTCGACGATGGCAGCCCCCAGCGAGCCGATCTGCCCCTGGACCAGCGCCAGGTAAGCCTCGGGCGCGCGCAGCACCACCAGCACCTGCCAGGACGCAGGGCCGATGCGCTGCCCCGATGGCAGCTCCACCGCCATCGGGACTGGCAACGCCGCCAGCCGGGCTTCCAAGGCAGCCAGCATGTGTTTCATGCTTCCGATTGTTGGAGCCCGGATCGCCGTGCGTCAATGCGCGCCACGCCGTGGCGTTGACAGACTTTTTCCCGTTTTACCGGCGTTGTCGCTTTTTCACGGCAGACGGGGTGGTGGCGCTCAGACCGTGCCGACCAGCTTCTTGTACGCAGCCAGCGTGTTGCGCGACACGGACTGCAGCACCTGTTCGTACGTGGTCTTCTGGCGCGCCATCAGGCGCATGGAGGCGATGGTGCGCGTCTTGCAGAACCAGTGGCAGGTGTGCTGCAGCAGCAGCAGCTCGGCCGTCATGGTGAAGGCCATGCGCTTGCGCGTGGCCGGGTCCACCCCCTCCGGTGCGCAGGCGTCGCGCACGGCCCGCGCATGCATCCGCAGGGCCTCGCGCATGTCGAAGGTGTGGGCAGGCACCAGGCGGTCGAAGTACGGCAGCGCCAGGGGCAAGGTGCTGACCCGGGTGTCCTGGGCGTTTTCCTGGGCAAAGCTGTCGGCCAGCCGCTGCAGCTGGTCGGCAAGTGTCTTTTCGCTGTTGTCCAGGATGGCCCAGACCTGCTGGCGCCGCTCGGGCTCCTTCTCATCCAGGGCGCGCATATAGCCCTCGATCAAGCCCCCCATGAGCTTTTCCACCTGGGTTGGCGCCAGGTGCGCCCCCAGCAGGCGCACACGGCGGCGGTGCTCCATGCCTTGCAGCACATAGATGCCGATCGAGCCCACGATAATCCACGTCAAAAAATCCATAGTGCGAAGTCCGCCTGCCTGCAACAATCCAGCCCCCAGTGTATTCAGCCCAGACGCGCCTTGGGTACCGCTGGACTTTTATGATCCGCCGTTTTGGCCCTTGCCTGATTGCTCCGTCCCGTGTCCCAGATCCTGATTGAACGCTCCCACACCCTCGGCCTGGAGGCCGCCCGCCAGCACGCCCGGCACTGGGCCGCACAGGCCACCGCCAAGTTCGGCGTGCAATGCCGCTATGAGGCCGGCAGCACGCAGGACGTGCTGCACTTCGACGGCAGCGGCATGCAGGGCCAGTTGCAGGTCAGCGCCGAGCAGCTGCGCCTGGAGGCCGAGCTGGGCTTTCTGGCTGCGATGTTCCAGGAGAAGATCGAGGCCAAGCTGCACGCGCAGTTCGACGCCATGCTGGCATCCTGAAAAGATAGCTGGCTGCGCTTATTGCATGCGGATTTAATTGCAAAAATTCCATGAAAACCTTGCACCAATAGCGCTGACAGCTCCTTTTTTCACAGCATCCGACAGCAAAAAGGCAGCCTGGGCTGCCTTTGCTTTTTTAGGGACGAACCGGATGGCGCTCAGCGCAGCGACTCGATCAGGTCGATGTACTGCTGCTTGGCATCGTCCGGGGACATGTCCTTGAGCTTTTCCCAGGCATCCCACTTGGCGCGGCCCACCATGTCGGTGAAGCTGGGCTTCTTGGCCTCGTTGTCGCCTTCGGTGGCCTGCTTGTACAGGGCATAGATCTTCAGCAACGTGGCGTTGTCGGGGCGCTCACTGATCGATGTGGAATTCTTCACGGCGGCGTCGAACGCGGCTTGCAGATCGGACATGGACGGGTCTCCTGTGGTGTAGTAATCAGGCGCAGTGTAGCCAAAATCGCGTCAAAAAGCACGATCGTGCGAAAGCAAAAAAAGGCGTGCAGGCACGCCTGCACGCCAACCACCTCGGAGTTCGCGGCACCCGCAGGCGCCGCCGCCTTGTTGTTAGAACTTGTGGATCACGCCCACGGCCATGGTGTTGTCGCGGGCCAGGCTGAACGCGGTCTCGGCCTTGCTGTTCACGCTGCCGTAGGCGGCGTACAGCGCCGTGCGCTTAGACAGGCTGTAGTTGGCGAACAGTTCGAAGGCGTTGGCACCTTCCTTGGCCGACTTGGTGCCATCGGCATTCTTCACATTCGTCAGGCGGGCGAACTGCGCGCCAACCTTCCAGGCGCCGATGGGCGCCGCGATACCGATGCCGATGCCGTCGCCTTCGGTGCGCTTTTCGTTGCGGGTGTAGATCACGCTGGCTTCGGCCACGCCGAAGTTGTACTTGGCGCCCAGCGCATAGCCGTTGCGGTTGTCGGTGGCGCCCACGGCGGCCTGGGTCGACATGCTCTTGGGCTGGAAGGCGGCGCCCAGGGTCAGGCCCCCGGTCTGGTAGCTGGCGGCCAGTTGCAGGAAGTCCTTCTTGTCGCCGGCCGTGCCGCTGACAGTTTCGGAGAAGCCGTAGGCCACGCGCGCCTGGAAGCCGCCCAGCTTGGGGGTGGCGTACTAGACCTGGTTGGACTGGCGCGAGCTCATGAACGAGCCATTGGCGGCGATGCCGAGCACCTTCATGGCGCTGGAGCCATCGGCCGTGCCATTCAGGTCAAACGTGCCCATCAGGCGGTTCTGGGGGGTGGTGGTGCGGCCCAGCATCACCTCGCCAAAGCCGCCCGACAGCCCCACCCACGACTGGCGCTTGAAACCCTCGGTCCAGGCCCCGGTGTCGCTGCCGATCTCGCCCTCCAGCTGGAAGTTCGCCTTCAGGCCATTGCCCAGGTCTTCCGAGCCGCGGAAGCCCAGCTTCGAGGTGTCGGTATAGCCGCTCATCATTTCGGCACTGGCATCGCTCTTGTAGCCGCGGCCCACGCTGGTATCGATCACGCCGTACACCGTCACGTTCGACTGTGCGGCCGCGCTGCCGGCGGCAGCGGCCAAAACCATGGCCAGCGCCACGTGCATTTGCTTGTTCATGTTCCGTTCCCTTGGGTTGTGAATCACGCCGGGGGCATCGCCCGGCGCTGGCTGCGATTGGAAAATTCGGAGATGACAAGGCCACGTCGGGCAGATGACGATTTGGTTGCGCACCACAGACACCCGCTGCAAGGCCACCAACCGTGGCGCCGGGCGCCCGGCACACGCCCAGGGCCGGGGTGCCCCAGCGGAACCAGGGGCCGCCAAGGGGCGCGCGGCGGATCAGTGGCCGGGGCGCGGTGCCAGGCGTGCGGCCAGCAGCACCAGCAGGGCCGTCAGGCCGATGGCGATCAGGCTCATGGCCATGCCCTCGCCGACCGAGCCCTGCTCGAACTGGCGCCAGACATAGACCGACACCGTCTGCACCCCGGTCGGCGCCAGCAGCAGCGAGGCCACCAGCTCGCGCGAGGCGATGGCAAACACCAGCAGCATGGCCGCTGCCACGCTGGGCGCCAGCAACGGTGCCACCACCCGCGCCAGCATCTGCCACAGGCTGGCCCCGTGCACGCGCGCAGCCGATTCCAGTTGCACGCTCACCTGCTGCAAGGCGGCGTTGGCATAGCGGATGGGATAGGGCAAGAGCAGGCAGGCATAGGCCAGCAGCAGGATCAGCCAGGTGTTGTAGGGCGTGACCGGCAGCCACGGCTGGTTCCAGGCCAGGATCAGGCCCACAGCCACCACAATCCCCGGCATGGCGTTCGGCAGCACCGACAGCACGTCCAGCGCCAAGGCCGTGCGGGTGCGCAGGCGCACGCTGCAGTACGCCACCAGGGCCCCGAACACGCCCACCAGCAGCGCGACCGCCAGCGCCAGCGCAAAGCTGGTCCCCAGGGCCTGCAGCGCTTCCGAGCCCGCACCCAAGATGGACCGGAAGTGGCGCAGCGTCCAGTTGTCCCAGGCCAGCCCGCCCGACAGCGTGCCCGTGAACGCGGTGGCCGCGATCGCCAGCAAGGGCAGCAGCGTGGCACACACGGCCACACCCGCAAACAGCAGCAGCACCGGTTGGCGCCAGACGCCCAGGGCCGCGCGGTGCAGGGCCTGTGGCTTGCCGTCGGTGGCCTCATAGCCACGGCCAGCCATCAGCCGCCGTTGGCCCACATAGGCCAGCACGGCCAGCAGCATCAGCACCAGCGACAGCAGGGCCGCGCCCGGCAGGTCGATGGGCCAGTCGGACAGGCGCTGCTCGATGGCCGTCACCAGCACCGCAAAGCCCACGTGGGAGGCCAGCACCGCCGGCGTGCCGTATTCCTCGATCGTCATCGCAAACACCAGCAGCCCGCTGGCCGCCAGGGCCGGCAGCGTCAGGGGCAGGGTGACGCGCCACAGCGCCTGCCAGGGGCTGGCCCCGCAGACCCGCGCCACCACCGCCAGGCGGCCACCGGCCGCCGCGGCCGCCCGCGACACGGCGAAGTACACCACCGGAAACAGATTCAACACCATGACCAGCACCACGCCCGGCACCGAAAACAGCAGCCCCGCCGCGTGCTGGCCCGTGACCTGCTGCAGGTAGCCGGCGGGCTGCAGCAACAGGATCCAGCCCATGGCCGCGATGTAGGGCGGCACCATGAAGGGCACCAGAAAGCACAGGTCCCACAGGGCGCTGCCCGGCAGGTGCCCCAGCCCGCGCAGCAGGCCCAGGGGCAGGCCCAGCAGCAGGCAGCCCAGCACCACCCACACGCCCAGGGACACGGTATTGCCCAGCAACTGGGCCATGGCCGTGTCCTGCCAGACCTGCCGCCAGTGCGCCAGCGGCTGCGCCCAATCGGCCTGCGCCGCACCGGGGAACACAGCCTGCAGCAGCACAAAGGCCACCGGCGCCACCACCAGCACGCCCATGCCCAGCATGGCGGCACCGGGCAGCAGCGTGCCCCCTCGTTGCAACGGCATCATCGGTTCCATTCCTTGCCGGCGCCCGGTGGGGCGCCGTGCATCACTTACGCACGAACAGTTCGTCAAAACTCTGCAGCAGCGCCGCCCGCCCGGCGCGCTGGACGTCGGACTCCGGGGGCCAGGCCTGGAAGCTGCCCAGCGCCGGGCGCAGGGCCGGCACATCGCTGCGCACGGGCAGCAGGTAGGACTTGGCGACGATGCGCTGGCCCTCGTCCGACAGCACGTAGTCCACGAAGCGCTTGGCCTGCTCGACTTTGGCGCTGCGCTTGAAGATCATCATGGGCCGCGCCGCCACCACCGTGCCGCTGCGCGGGAAGATGATCTCGACCTTCTCGCCCTTGGCCTGGACCGCGTAGGTCACATAGTCGACCGCGCCGAACACGACCGCCTTGGCCCCCTGCAGCACCGGGTTCAGGGCCTGGGCGTTGGCGCCGGCAATGTGCATGCCGTTGGCGCGCAGCTCGCCGAACAGCTTCCAGGCCTGGGCACCATGCTGCGATTGCAGGCCCGAGATCAGCTCCAGCGCCGTGCCCGACTTGCTCGGGTCGGGCATGTTGACCTTGCCCTGGAAGGCCGGCTCCGCCAGGTCCTTCCAGTCGCTGGGGCGCGGTGTACCGCTGGACGGGTTCCAGGCCAGCGCCAGCGCCGACAGGCCCTGGGCCACGTACGACGGCCCTGGTAGGCGGCGGGCACGGTCTTGGCATTCGGGCTGCGGTAGTTCAGCAGCCAGCCGCGCTGGTGCAGGTCCAGCGCGCTGTCCCACGAAGCCGAGATCAGCACATCGACGCGGGGGTTGCCGGCCTCGGACTCCACCCGCGCCATGACCTTGCCCGAGTCGGCCTGGAAGACCTCGACCTTCTCGCCACCCTGCTGCTCGAAGCCCTGGGCCAGCTCCTTGATCAGGCCGGCCGGGCCGGCGGTATAGACCGTCAGCGCCTGGGCCACCGGCTGCAGGGCCACCAACACCAGGGCGCCGACCACACCGGGGCGCAGCACACGAAACCAGGGGCGTGAATGCATGTTCATCGTTCCATCCAAACAGTGAAAAAACAGAAGGCGGGCGCGGTCTCAGTCCACCGCGGCAAACCAGTGCAGGCGCTGCATGTCCAGGCGCAGCGGCACGCGGGCGCCGGCGGGCAGGCGTTCGCTGCTGTGCACGCGCACCGGCTGGCCCCAGTCGGCATCGATCCAGGTGTCGAACTGGCCGCAGCGGTAGTGCTGCGACAGCACCCGGCCCTGCACGGGCAAGTGGTCGTCCTGCTGCGCCGTGCCCAGCGCCAGCGCGCCGTGGGGCAGCAGCAACTGCCCCTGGCACGCGGTGCTGGGCGCCACCAGCGGCACCAGGCAGCGCCACTGCGCGCCCGCCACCTGCCAGTGGCTGCCCTGCCACTGCGCATCCAGGAGGGTGCCCAGCTTCAGGAACTGCGCCACCTGGCGTGTGCGCGGCGTGGACCACAGGGCCTGCGGCGCATCCAGCTGGTGAAAGCGCCCATCCATGATCACGGCCACACGGTCCGCCAGAGCGCAGGCTTCCTCGTGGTCGTGCGTGACGTAGACGGCGGTGCAGCCCAACTCGCGCAGCAGGCTGCCCATCTCGGCGCACAGGCTCTCGCGCAGGTCGCGGTCCAGGTTGGACAGGGGTTCGTCAAACAGCACCAGCTGCGGCCGTGCCACGATGGCCCGCGCCAGCGCCACGCGCTGCTGCTGGCCGCCGGACAGGCTGGCGCCGCG
>NZ_JAZHFR010000071.1:0-19563 GCF_036541385.1 Comamonas sp. GCA5
CGCCCTGGGCGCCGCCGCGGCCTTGCCTTGCGCCACGCCCACCGAGCCCCCCGTCAGGCACCAGCGCCTGGCCCACCTCCAGCCGGGCGCGGCGCACCGGCTATGCCCTGCTGTACCTGTTTGCGCTGCTGCTGATCGCCTTGCCCGTGGCTGCGGCCCTGTGGCCACACACCGCCTTGCAGGCGTTTGCGGCCTTCTACCAGGCCGGGGCGCTGGTATTTGGCGGCGGCCATGTGGTGCTGCCACTGCTGCAAACGGCCGTGGTGCCCAACGGCTGGGTCGCGGCCGACAGCTTTGTCGCCGGCTACGCGGCCGCCCAGGCCGTGCCAGGCCCCCTGTTCACCCTGGCCGCCTACCTGGGTGCGCTGCTGCCGCTGGGGCCCGCGTGGTCACCCTGGATGGGCGGCCTGCTGATGCTGCTGGCCATCTTCCTGCCCGCAACCTTGCTGGTGGCCGGCGCCCTGCCGCTGTGGGCCCAGTTGCGGCAACGCCCGCGCATGCGCCAGGCCGTCACCGGCATCAATGCCGTGGTGGTCGGCATCCTGGCCGCCACCTGGTACCACCCGGTGCTCACCAGCGCCATCGGCAGCCTGCTGGATGTGGTGCTGGCCCTGCTCTACCTGGGTCTGCTGCTGTGGCGCCTGCCGCCTGTGGCAGTGGTGGCCCTGGCAGCCGGGTTGGGGTGGGTGCTGGCCTGAAGCCACACTCTCCGATGACAGATTCGATAAAAAAGCCGCACCAGAGTGCGGCACCAGGGGTGTAAAGAGTGAATGGACATAAACGGTTGACCGCGGCCCATCGGCTGACATTTATCGGATCGTCTGCTTCTCCAGCCCCTTTTTAAGCACCAGATCCACGATGGGCTGCTCACGCTTGTTGGCGCGCTGACAGTGTCCTTGCTGAAAGCGATCGGTGATCCAGATCACCGTGCGTGCCCAGCGCTGCTCGCGCTCACGCCAGGCATGGGAAGACACGCTTTCCCATGCATAACCGTTGAACACGGTGGCGTTCACAAAATGATCCAGCGCACGCACGCCTGCACGCCCACGCTCGGTCCTACCGCACAAGCCCACCCACCACAACACCAGATATCCCAGGATGGCCAAAGGCACCATTGCACACATCAGGGCAAAGCCTGCCAAACGCTCCTTCATTCAGCACCCTGTCTGGTAGCCATCCGGGTTACGGCTTTGCCAGCGCCAGGCATCTGCACACATGCGGTGAATATCGAACTGCGCACGCCAATTCAACACCGCCTGGGCTTTATCTGTCTGCGCGTAGCAACTGGCTACATCACCAGGCCTGCGTGGCACCACGACATAGGGCACCGGCCGCCCACTCGCATGCTCGAAGGCGCGCACAACTTCCAAGACGCTGTAGCCTTGACCTGTCCCCAGGTTGACCACCAGATGCTCAGGCTGCACCTGCTGCAGTTGCCGCTCCAATGCCTGGACATGACCACGCGCCAAATCCACGACATGGATGTAGTCGCGCACCCCGGAGCCATCCACGGTCGGGTAGTCATCGCCAAACACATTCAGGCACGCCCGCTTGCCCACAGCGACCTGCGCAACAAAAGGCAGCAAGTTGTTGGGAATGCCAGCGGGGTCCTCCCCGATCAGACCGCTGTCGTGTGCTCCGATGGGGTTGAAATAACGCAGCACCGTCAAAGCCCATGTGGAATCAGCCACATACAGATCGGAGAGAATTTCCTCCACCATCAATTTGCTGCGGCCATACGGGTTGGTCACAGACAAAGGGTGCTGCTCATCCAAGGGGAGATACTGAGGATCGCCATAGACTGTGGCAGAAGAACTGAAAACCAGGCGCTTGACGCCAACGGCTTCCATCGCACGAATCAATACCAGCGTGCCATTCACATTGTTGTCAAAGTAATCGATGGGCTGGGCGACCGACTCACCCACCGCCTTCTTCCCTGCGAAGTGCACGACGCTGTCGATGGCATGTTCGCGCAAAGTCTGCTCAAGAAGGGGCTGCGCACGCACATCGCCTTGTACAAACGGCACGCTACGTCCGGTGATCTGCTCAACGCGCTGTATTGAAACTGGGCTGCTATTGCTGAAGTTGTCAAAAATGACCACCTCATGCCCCTTGTTCAAGAGCTCCACTGCTGTGTGGCTGCCGATGTAGCCCGCTCCACCTGTCAAAAGAACCTTCATTCCTCAGCTTTCATCAAAGATTCATATCCACGCTCAACGCTTGCGCAGTTTCAGGCGCACCCCGTTTTCGGAACGGATCGTCAACCGGCCGACCGGCTGGGGCACATGACCATCCACAGGCTGCAACTCAAAACGACGTATCAGACACGCCAAGATCAGCACAGCCTCCTGCAAGGCGAAAGCGGCGCCCAGACACACGCGGGGCCCCATGCTGAACGGCATGTAAGCGTGCTTGATGGCGGTCTTGCTGGATTCCTGGTCAAAGCGGTCAGGATCAAAGTCATCGGGATTGACCCACCACTTGCGATGGCGTTGCAGCAACCAGGGCGCAATCACCACGGTACTGCCTGCCTTGACCTGCTTGCCACGCATGGGGCATGCCTGCGCATTTTCGCGTGCAAAAAAGCCCACTGGGGGAAATAACCTCAAAGTCTCACGAAAGATGTTCCAGACCAGTGGCAGGCTCTTCATGTCGCTTTGCGCCGGTACACGATTGCCCAGCACTTCCTGGATCTGCTCGAAGGCGCGCTGCTGCACCTCGGGCGATTGGGCCAGGAGGTAGCAAGACCATGTCAACGCGCTGGCAGACGTTTCGTGGCCAGCAAGGAACAGCATGGCGACCTGGTTGACCAGCTCGTCGAAATCGAAAGGCTGCCCTGTCTGCGGATCCTTGGCCATCATGAAAGCGGCCAGAATGTCCTTGGGCTCATCGTCAATTTCACCGCGCTGATGTGCCTCATAACGGGGCAGCACCATTGCGCGCAACAAGCTGCGAATCTCCTTGGCGGCCTGGCGGCTGCGCCAGCGGTGCCAAGGCAATGCAGCCCAGCGCACGCCAAACAAGGCGGGCAGCATCAGCTTGGGCGCCAAGGCCTGGTAACGTGCAAAAGCGTGGAACACGCGGTGTGCATCTGGCCCCTGCATGGGCTCTGAAAAATCGTGCGAAAGATGATGTCGGCCGTGACGTGGGTCATCTCCACCTCGATGTCGTACTCTTCGCCATCCTTCAGGGCATCGAGCCGCTCCAGCATCGCCGTGGCTGCATCGAGCATGCGCGGAAAGGCGACATGCAGGCGCGCCTGCTCAAACGCAGGGTTCATCATCGTCCGCTGGCGCTGCCATTGCGCGCCATTCGTGGTGAAGATGCTCTCTCCCAGCAGCGGCTCCAGCGACTCATGCAACAGACGGCTCTTGGGGAAATGCTCTGCCTCGGTCTGCATCACACGCTTGACCTGCTCAGTGTCATTAAGCATGTACAAATCCACGCCCGGCAAGTGCACCTCCCCCATCTGCATGGTGTAGCTGCGCTCGTACAGCGCATCCATCCAAGAGCGCCGGGCGTGCCAGAACATCCGCAGTTTGGACGCTTTTTCAGGATGGGGTTTGGGGTAAGCAGGACAAAAACGACTCATCGCACCAATCTTTTCGAAATGAATTCCATCAACAGGCCTTTGGAGGTGAGCATCGCAAAATAGTCATAGGCTCCAGGCAACTCGGAAGCCATCAGGTACTGAAAATGCATGCGCATCTTGTTACGGCGCAGCCAACGGTATGTGGAAGGGTGGAACAGCTTGTGAAACCGCGGAGAGCACATGTGCCTTGGATTGACACACTGCTTCAAATCGGAAGGCTGCGCCTGGGGCAAGCTCAATGCCACCAGATTGCACATGCCAAAACTCACGCTGTCACTGGGTGACGAAATATCCACCCAATACAAATCACGGTCTTGCGCCAACGCAAGCAACTGCTGACGCAAGACATCATCCGCCTGAGGCATCAGCGTGAACAATGGGATGCAGTTGCCCAAGGTCAGTAAATTCACACGCTGAAGCCCGTCTGGCCGTGCTTGCAGCCTGTGTCGCAGCGCCTTCACAAACGACACAGCTATCACACTCCCAACGCTGAAACCCACCACCACCACTTCGCGGTAGCGCGCCTGTTGCAACTGCTCGGCGACCAGATTCGCAGTGGTGGCCAATCGCTCATCCAGGCCCTCCACCGGGTGTTGTCCAGCCCCACGGCTAAAGTTCAGGATCCGCAATAGCCAGCTGACATGCAGCAGCTGGTCCAGCTTGTAGCCCCCAAGCAATACCAAACCTGCAGCCAGACAGCCAAGCAGCCAGCCCTGCCACCCCGCAAGAACAGCAGACCCCACCAGCAGCACAGCCAAAGCCATCAACAGGCACAGCAGCATATACACCAGGGGATAGGCAAGTGTCCACAGCACATAAGGCGTTTCTTTGTGCACTGGCGGCAGTGTGGCGCGCTCCTTGAAGACGGACACATAAGTGCGCCAAGCTTGCGCAATGACCTGCCATGTGTGCTGAGGCCAGTGTCGGCGCACCAAATCCGACCAATCCAGAAACAGGTAATCGCTGTCAGCTCCTTGACCAGCAGAAATCGTCCATATGGAATGCTGCAAATCTGCAGTGAGTCCGGGAGCCCAGCGCGAACGTGAGCCCACCTCATACGTAACATCAGCCACCAGCGACTGCTTATCCGCTTCACGGCGCATCAACTGGTGGTAGTGGCGCGCACCGCGAGGGTCGAACCCGCCGACGAATACGGTCAATCGCGCGCAGACTGGTTGTGTGGCAGCGACATTTTTCTCAATCGACACGCGCTAGACCTCGGATTGGCGTGCAACGGGCACTGACGTTGCAATCGATTGCTCTACGCGCAGCAGCTTGGGGTGGTGGACGCTTTGAGTCTGCGTAGACACTCGATCGTTGGCGACCTCTTGCGCCCGCAACGGGTGACGTGCTTCCGGCACCTCCTTGGGCCACAAGCGCTCGGCCATCTGTCCATCCAGCGCGACGCCACATGTCCATGGAACATCCTGGAGCTTGCGGTAAAAGTTTCCATTGAGCTGGGTGCGACGAATCAAAGCGCGCTTGAAACGCAGCAACTCCTGCGCATCTGGTACTGCCTGGCCGGCAAAGTGCCAGAACTGACGCAGCCGACCTTGAAAGGTCAGGCCTGGAATATCGTACAAGGCCGTTCCACAGACCTTGACGGGCGCACCATGACCCAAAGCCGACAAACCCACTGTGCTGTTGACGACCACGACACCGCGCGTGGCTTTCAGCAACGACGGCAAGTGCTGGTCATGGATGTACACCACCTTGCCATGTAATCCATAACGTTGCGTCAACCTGCGCAAGACCTTGCCATAGTTTCGATGGCCACGGTCCATAGGGTGGTGCTTGAAGACCAAAATAGCGTCCTTGATTGAAACACCACCGGCCGGAATTCCATCGGACTGCTCCGACACCCTGGCCTTGGCGAAAGAGCGCATTACATAATCCGCGAAATTGCACACCGAATCGAAGTCCGAGTGCACCGTAATCTGCGCGTCGTTATAAACCTGCAGCGGCACCAGAAAGAACTGCCCGCGCTGCTCCTGACATAGACGCTGTTCAGCACCTCGCTCCTTGAGCTTGAACCAAGCTTTGCGGCCGAAGGACAGCCACCACCAAGGCGCATCCAGCACCGTCATCCGCCGGTGGTGCAAGGCATTGTTCCACCACCATTGGCCCAGCCATGCCGCAAAGAAATAGGCCATACCCCACATGGCGGCATGCCAGAAAGTATTACCCACAGGCTTGGTGGCTACAGCCTCCGGCAGTTGCTGCGCCGCACTGCCTGAGGTCGACTGCGGCTGCATGGCCTGCTCCACCAACCAAGGGGCAAGGCTTTGGGCAAAGACCGAGTTCCCATTCACACCCACGGGTTCGAATGTCACGTAATCTGGGCGCAAATACCCCTCTTCGAACACACCCAGCGCACAACCCAATTCCTGGGCCAGCCCTCTGACACACGCATGTACCGGACGGCAATCACCAAACAGCAGCACCACGTCTATATGGTGCTCGCGCATGAAGGCTTCCAACACGTCAGGCCATTGCGCCAAGTCGCCGCGAAATGCATTCGCGCCGTGCGGATAAAACAGCCAATCCCCGGCATTGAAATTGAACTTGAAGACTTCGGCCCCCTTGCGCTGCAGGTCCTTGGCCAAGTTCCAGAAAAATGGTCCGACGGGTCCTTGCAAGAAAAGCACGCGCTTACCAGCAAAGCTCGGCAAATTCATGGAATGGGTTTTATAAAGTTAAGCGCTGGACAGGCATCCAGATCTGAAAGCCATGCAACGTAAAGCGCTGAAAACATCGAACGCGTTTTTGCATGCGGGATTTTACGTAGCTTCAAGGCCTGGTTTGTATAAAGACCTGTCATCGGGTACGCCGCAGACTTCGAACCAAAAACCCGATTTTTCTCCACTGGCGTCGCACATAGCCGATGCGCAAAGTTTGCAATCGCCCTGTTTCACGCAGCGAATCGCGCTGCTCCAACAGCTGACCCAGAACAGCTTCGCAAGTGGTATAGCCTTTGAGCACCGGATCCCAGTACAAGGGATAGTGAAGCAAGGCACATGCCACGAGCTCGTCGAGATTGCGTGATCTGTGTCGTCGTGGCACTGCCAGTTGGTCCTCGGTCAGCCCCCATCCGGCATAAAAAGGTCGACCGTGCACCACCACCCGTTTGCCGCGCAACAAGGCATCAAAACCAGTCAACGATGTCATGGTGACCACCACGTCACAGGCCTCAATGCAACTGACCACCGAAGCTTGGACTTCGACATGGTCCGCCACATTCAAAGCCTCATGGAGAGCCATCTTTCCACGACGATTGCCGCTGGCCACATCCGGATGCGGTTTGTAAACAATAAAGGCGTCCGGAAATTGCCTGCGCGCAGCCTGCAACAACCCCATGTTGGTGCACACCCCCGAAGCATCGCAACCAAACCGGATGGATGCATCGTCTTCCACCTGGCCCGGCACCAGCACCACTGGCTTGCCGCCGCAAGGCCAATCCACAGGCATCAAAGGCTCCAAGTTGTACTTGGTGATGCCATGCTCAACGATGAAGGACCGCACCGCCTGTGCACGACTTATGTCCTGCTGCGTCAATGCACGGGTGTTGAGCATGTCTTCCAACTCGGATGGCTGGCTGGGATCAAAATAAATGCCACGCGCATCCAACACGAAAGACTGTGGTGGAATCAAATCCGATCCCAACCCCACGGAGCGCACAAATCCATCTTCCATGCGTAGCAGGCGCACACCAGACTGCATCGCCAGACTCTCGAGCCCGCCGGCGGCACACGCCCCCAGCAAACCAGGCAGTCCTGGCCTTGAGGCTGCAAAGCAGCAGCTTCTTGCGTGTTCTTCACAAACAGCACGGCCCCAGGGCGCAGCGACAGCATCGGCTGCACATTCGCCGCCTTCC
Source organism: Comamonas sp. GCA5 (assembly GCF_036541385.1). Lineage (NCBI taxonomy): Bacteria > Pseudomonadati > Pseudomonadota > Betaproteobacteria > Burkholderiales > Comamonadaceae > Comamonas > Comamonas sp. GCA5. Next base: position 7,467 of record NZ_JAZHFR010000071.1, read on the forward strand.
AGCGCCGAAAGCCCACCACGATCATGCGACCACCAAAACGATGGTTCACACTGCGCTGGCGCTCCAACCAGCGCATCACATCGTCAATCGCTCCTCGCTGGTGCGTCTCAGGATTGAGATAGCGTGTGTAGTGCAGATAGCCTGCAGCAAACAGTTCATCCACCGACCGGCACCGCCCAGTGCCTGCGGAGCGACGCGCCATTGCGGGGTGATCTGGCTGTCGATCATCCGTCACCCCCCAGCCGGCATACCAAGGCACCCCAAAACACGCTACCGGTTTGCCAGCCAGCAAAGCCTCGAACCCCATGGTGGAACTGACCACATAGACCTTGTCCATCTGACGGATCAATGACAACGGGTTCACCGCCTCTCGCAACACCACCACACGTGCACTAGGCTGCAGGGCTGTCAGATAGCCCCCCTTGCGCCCAGCACTGACCTCTGGATGGGTTTTGACGTAAACCGTAGCTTCGGGGTTCTCGGCCAGCGCAGCAGCCATCATGGTTTCAAACGTCGCGGCATCCGCGCCGCCCTTGGCCACGCTCATGTCGCCGGCCGTCTGGTCCACCACCAACACGCGCTGCACATCGTCTGAGCGCAGCATCTCTGGCGGAGCATCAGGCGCATGGTTGTATTTGCTGAGCGCGGATTTCAGAAACTGGATGCGAATCTGGCGCACCGTTTGAGCGCTTGGCTGCAGTACATCGGCATCGCTGGCCAGTAGAAGCTCCAACGCACTTGGGCGGGTGCAGTCGTAGTAAATACCCGTATCGTCCAGTACCAAGGCCAGCGGCGGAAAATTCTGCCCCGTACCAAAAGAGCGCAAAAACCCGTCCTCCAGCCTTAGCGTAGGCACACAAAGATACTTACCCAATTGCTGCGCCATACACCCACTGCGCTTCATGCCCCAACCCATGAATGCCGAAGCCCCAAAAAGGCCAGCAGGCAAATAACGCACACCATACGGCAGCAAGGCATCCAGCGCATCCAACCTGAAGCGCCACCAGCATCCACAAATCCTTGATTTCATGCTTTATGCGCCAGCTTTTCAAAGCCCAATCGTCTGCGCTATCTGCGCCAAGCTTTTTTCCCAAGTGTACTCACGCAAAACGTAATCTGCCCCTGCGCGGGCGCGCTCACGCTCATGCTTTCCACCACCTTTGAAAATACGCGCTAACACGTCGTCGCACTCTTCGCGTGAATGAACAATCTCACAATATTCAGAGAAATAACGATCTACAGACAATGCAGGATTGGTCACCACAATACATCCACAAGCCAAGGCCTCCACCAAACGGCGTGAATACATGGTGGGGGAATCAGTGACCGTATTGACATTGAATTGCACCAAATACTTTCTATAAATATCTGCTGTTTTTTCGTTGGAAACACTGTCCTTCACATCAATCCACGGCCACTCTGGGTAGCGATAGTTTTGCGACTTTCGGTCAGAGTTTCTGTCATACACCGTCAGCCCATAGGGCTGTGCCGCTGCAAACATCATGTCTTGCCAAGCCCTGCGCTGGTCGTGGATGTGATGGCTATAGCTCCCCACAAAGCATGTACTAGGATGTACGATATCGGAATGGGCTGCAGGGTGATGAATGGCAGGCTGCACCGGAAAAGGCAACACATTAATTTTTGCTTGTTCGCCTAAAACCTCACGGTAGCGAGGCACACAGTTTTCATCCACTGTAAAAACCGTGTCAAACAAAGCCGCACTGCCAATAAACCGTTCAAAATGAACGCCATCTTCTTTGTTCCAAAAAATGCATGGAATGCCAAGATTCTTTGCGCAATCAACAACTTTTTTTAATCCCTTGTTTGTTCTTTGCGGCACATCTGGATAGGACGCAATTTTATATTTCCAAGCGTTTCTTCTGCCTTTCCATGCAGACTCTACAAAAACAAAATCAGGTCTACAAAAATTTAATACCCACCAATAATTAATTGGAGTTATATTTATAATATTAGCCTCTGCCTTCAGTGCAGAATATGTTAATTCGTCAGATATTAATGCTATATTAAAATCTTTATTTTTTGACATTTATTATGAATAAATAATTTACCCGACAATCTGGGATGACTCATTCGAAAACCGAAACTACATGCAGCAAAAGTCCTGCCGTAGACGCATCCAAGCCCTTCACATCACGAGAATCCATGCGCACGCGCAAGTCCTTGGCCAAGTCTTGCCCAGCTCCACCCCCCACTGGTCAAAGCTGTTGACGCCCCATACCGTGCCTGCCACAAATACGCGATGCTCATGCAGGGCCAGCAAGGCACCCAGCGACTCGGGGGTCAATGCATCCAGCAACATGAAGGTGCTGGGGCGATTGCCCGGAAAGTCCTGATGTCCGGGCAGCTGCCCCGACCCGGCCTTGCTTCCCTGCATCAGTGCCTGCGCCTGGGCGAGGGCATTGGCCAGCAGGGCCTGCTGGTGCTCCGGCAAGTCATGCGCGGCTGTGCGCGCGGCAATAAATTCCACCGGGATACGCTGGGTTCCCTGGTGCAGCCACTGAAAGAACGCATGCTGGCCATTGCTGCCAGGCTCGCCCCACACCATGCCGGTCGTTGGATAGCCCACAGGCGTGCCATCTGCGCGCACCTGCTTGCCATTGCTCTCCATCTCCAGCTGCTGCAGATACGCCGGCAGTCTGCGCAAACCATGATGATACGGCGCAACGCAGCGCCCCGGCATACGCAGAAAACTGCCGTACCACACATCCAGCAAACCCAGCCATACCGGCGCATTGCGCTCCAGCGGTGCCTGGGCAAAGTGCGCATCCATCTCCGCTGCACCAGCCAGCAAACGCTCGAAAACCGCCGGCCCAACGGCCAGAGCCACCGGCAGTCCTACGGCAGACCAGATGGAAAAGCGCCCGCCAATCCCCTCCGGGATATGCAGCGTATGCGTAAAGCCATTCTGGCGGGCAATATCTTCGCGCGAAGACACTGCGACAAAATGATCGGGCCAATGCAGGTCGCCAGCCGCGCACACCCAGGCCTTTGCCGATGCCATATTGCGCTGTGTCTCGGCCGTGGACCAGGACTTGGAAGCCACGATGAACAATGTCCGCGCAGGCTCCAGCCCTTGAAGCGCCTGATGCAGATCATGGCCGTCCATATTGGACACCACATGCACACGCTGCCCGCCTTGACACCAGGGTTGCAGTGCCTGCAGCAGCAACTCAGGCCCCAGGCCCGAGCCACCAATACCGATATGCACCACGTCCGTAAAACGAGCCTGTTCGCGCAACTGCTGCGCCAATATAAGCATGGCGTGCAGGCCCACATGGCATTCGTCCTCTGGCACGGAGCAGCTCTGCGACGCCAAAGGAGCGCGCAAACGCACATGCAAGGCCGGGCGCTGCTCGGTTTCGTTCACCACGGCCCCGGCATACAAAGCATCGCGCCGCTGCACCAACCCGGCCTCCCTGGCCAATTGCAGCAAGGCCTTCAACACAGCCTCATCCCACAAGGATTTCGAGCAATCCAGCAAAATATGAGGTGCCTGCAAGCTCAAACACTCAAACCGGCCAGGGCTGCCCAGTGCCTGTTGCAGATTCAGCGTTTGCTCGCAAACGGTAGCCCTGGATTTCAGCGCCTGCCAAATGGGTGTATCCACACTCAAAATATCATCCTTGTCGATTTACATAGCGATGGCTTCTCCCTCTTCAGCCAAGGGAAAATACCAGCCTTTTACATTAAAAATGAAAAATAAAAAACCCTCTGGATAGTTTTATACCGTGAAGCATCCCTTACTTTTAAATACCGATTCAGGAACTTATATACTGGACATTATTTAAAATAATGTGTAAAACATTAATAACCCAAGATTCCATAAAATTATTAATCACATCGAAAATTCTCTACATTATTAGATTTTCCAAAAGAAATGAATAGAATTAGCCAAAGACACATTGACTTAAAATCAACAACATCTCAGACTTAGCCACGCTCTAAATCAAATACTCGAAAATCACAAAGAATATGCTTACCTATCTCAATATTCTAAATGTTTCTTCAAAGAAAAATTCAGCAACTTTAAAGCTTCCAGTTTCATTGAGATGAAGATCATCATAAAACAATGAATTATCTCCGGATATTTTCACTTCCAAATCGATCAAAGGAACCTTTTTTATGATAGATAAAGTTCTCAATTTTTCATTAAGCAATTTTCTCGCATTTATATTTTCCTCAAACCAAGCCTTGCTCTTATATTTGTTTGGAATAAAGTCCCCTGTGTATACCCCAGCATATGCACAAGTCGAAAAAAACAACTGGATATTAAATATATTACAGATCTCTAGTATTGCCTCCGCAATTCTTGTGAAATCTGGCCTCTGTAAATTGCCATCAAATCCACCAACAGCATCATTTCCAGAACTTGGAATTATATTTGAGTAGTATTCGCTATCATTCCAATATGTAGTCGATAACCGATGAACAGATGAGTCATTAGAAGGTAATACGAAAATAATTATTGATGGTTTTAGAGGAACAATTTTATTTATTAAACAGTTCAATAAATTTAGAGAAGTACTACCAGAAACACCTGCATTGAGCACGCGCCCAAAATTTTTTGAACCAAATTCCCTATCACGTCTTTCAATGATAGAAGGAAATCTATTCTTCTCATCTAGGAAACTACTCTCCACGAAAGAATCCCCAAGCATAATAGTAGTTCTATCCGCATGATCGAATAAATTTCCAGATTTTATAAAACCATTTTCATCTGTATTGAGAACATACCCCTTATCCAATAGACTCGGGCACTGCTCGAGTTGAATTCCCGACGGAGTTATAGTTCTTGAACTATTTAAAGAATGCTCTTTGAGACGAATACTTCTTTTCATGAATTATCTTCAAAATATTCTAGCAAGAAAAATCACCAGCACCGACAATCGAAAAACTATTAAACCATCAAAGTTTCGTTCAGTCGTCATACTTTAAAAATCGAAAATATCGTTAAATTTCATTTAATCATCATCTAAGTGACGAGATACACAAAAATCTTCAACACAGGAAATAAAATTATTATTAACCAAGTCATTAAAATGAAACGGTGATCGACCCCATTTATGATTACTCTGAGCAACGAAATCGCCAGCATTGTACTTAATGAAATGATCTCCGGAAAGCTCACTACTCAAAAATTCATAAACCCTAGAAAGCCAAGAATTCATGGTTGAGATGTACTTCTTCTGCTGAAAAATACATCCAGCATCATCTACATCAGCAAGAAAAACCTTATTGACCAAAATTTTATCAAACGCATCCAACTCTTTCATCACACTCTTCAACTTACCCCAGCCAGAGACCCATCGATCAAAAAAATCATCAGAGAATGGCTGAATAATTTTGGCATCTAATTGCAATTCAATTTTTTTAAATTCTTCAGACTCAGTACAGCAACCACCAGAATCTAATTTCAGCAATGGAAATCGATCATCAATAAAATCAAATATTACTGCATCTACTTCACTGAAATCAAAGTCTAAAAATTTCTTATTGAAATCTCTTTCAACCATTTTCCTTTGAAAAGGCGATTGAATTCTAGATAAATCAGCAGCTTCTACTGAATTTCCAGACAAAGAAGCAAATGAGGTACGAGCAAAATAATCAACAACCGTTAAGCCAGTGGATTCTCTAACAGTTTCATGAAAAGGATCACGAGATACACAAGATCCGAAAATAACAATTTTTTTTATCATCACGACAATCCGAGATACATTAAATTACAGCAATTCACGATACAGTTCAATTAGAGATTTTTCAAATTCCTGAAGAGGATAAAGCCTTTTCATCTCTGAAAAACCTTCTTGTGCATCCGATCGAAAATTGAGAGCCTCTGTTGAGTAATTTAATATTTTCTCTACAGCATCATCTTCTGTTTTAACAAGATAATTTTCACCCCAAAGATATTCTGCGCCGGGCCAACGGCGCACAACAGATAATCCATGAGCAGCAAACGAATCTGCGACAGCCAAATGGAAGCTCTCAAAACCTGGAAAATCAAACTCTGAATCGCTCATCGAGAGGACATAGCCAACGCGACGGTCAGCCAAAGCCTGTTTAATATCTACATGGCCATTAAAATTAACAGCCTCAGTCAATCCATTATTTTTAATAAATTGCTCACACTCGCGGAAATAATCCATCTCTTTGGTATCACGGGCAATCCAGGGCAATTCCTCAGGTCTTCGACCAAAGACCTCTAGACGAAAACGCTTATCCGTAGAATGCAGCGCATGCAAAATTTCTAACGCTCTTCGAAGGCCTTTTCGCGATGGCAATATCCCAATCATCCCCAAGGTATAGAGTCGATCTGGATGCCATTCCGTCTTATATTCATCAAAGCGCACATAATTCGGAATCATTCTTGCTTTGTGACGAGGTATATTTGGATATCTCTCAAGTAATCGCTCAAAAAACAGGGGAGACACAGCAATAACGGCATCTACATTTGCCATATTCATGTACTCTCCATGACTGCGACTCAACTCCATTCGATGCATGCGCACGACTAATCGCTGGTATGGCTTCTTGTTCGTCGCATACCATTCCGCATTCTTCAATAACCATTCACACCAAATATACTCTGCCCACTCCAACATAGCCCGACTATGCTTTTCATCATGAATTTCATGCCCTTTCCACTCATCAAAACGAATATCAAAAAACTCTTCGAGTTCAGGCACCGCATCTCTAATGAACTTCAAATCATGCCCTGCAATCAATAGGCGAGGTCTACAGTGCCTTCGAAAAGCTTCATAATCGTTATTCTTAGCAGCGTGCAGAATATCTGAATGTCTTTTCCTCCATTTCACATTAGAGATGGTTTCCCATTCTTTGCAAACAAAAGCATGAAAAACCTCGAGGCATGAGGTATCGATGTCTCCTTTATTACGGAATATGAGAGACTCTAAGGCGACACGTAACCCTACAGCCAGCCTTCCTTCGAGATAGTTAATACCAAGAGGCTTCAGCAGGGCTTGAACAGCAGTCCAAACCTGTACATGGTCTAATAGCTCACGTTTTCCATAGCGCTGCGTACTTGCCGGCGTTAGAGATGGGATTTTGTAATAAATATAGGTCGGCTCAGGCAGGTACTCAATATGCATAGCATTAACCAGAACCTCCGCGAGAAATACCGAATCCTCTCCCATGCGTAGATGCTCAGGCCAACGTATACCATGCAACTGCAATAAACTACGCTTGACAAAGCTTGTTGGAACTGTGCTAGTACGAGTTATGATCAGTTCACGCCGTTCATTCGCCGTATTTGAGCCATTCCACGCCGGTATCTGGTTCATACGTTTGCGCTCACGGCCGTTATCAGCAAGCAATTCGGATCGAATAATGCAGGCATTGGTACGCTGAGCCAATCCAAGTAACTGAGTTAACGCATCTGGTAGCAACTCATCGTCACAATCCAGAAAATATAGATATTTTCCTTTAGCAGCGTCTATACCAAAATTACGAGGACGTGAAGGTGAACCACTATTATTTTCCAGACGCAGTGCTCTCCAATTAGGCTCTGTCAAGCATGCTTTCCGCGTTAATTCATGCGTTCCATCGGTTGAGCAGTCGTCCACAAACAAAACCTCGTAGTCTTCTCTAGCCATATTAATGGCACGCAAAGAAGCAAAGCATCGACCAATTTTGTCTGTCGCGTTAAAACTAGGAATGATGACGGAAATTTTCATAACAAAACTCAAACAAAATATGCATCGCGGTATTGCTGCGCTGACTGCTCCAACCATTGCCCAAAGCGATCACGCAAGTCAAGCCAAGGAGCATCAGTCTGCGCACGACCAATACGGTAGCGCTGTGCAGCATCAGTCGCCGGAGTAATTGGGTGATCGACAGCATATTGCAAATGCAAAACTGCTCGAGATAGCCAGTCTGCAGGAGGCGGATTATTCGGGCGAAAAGCCAGGAAGTGACTCGTTTCTATCGGTTGGTAGCGATCCAATATTGCGTAGCGCTTCACATGGCTGGTGGACGTGACACTCACGCCATAGCGATTAAATTGCCGATACAGTTCCGCGACTTCAAGATCAGGCATTTGTGCTCCCGCCACTAGCAACAAGCGTGAACCGGATTGAAGTTGACCATATTGCTGGAACCAGGCAATGGCTTCCAATGCCTCTTCTTTCTTGTTGACAAGGCAGGTTGCCGTGACAGTGAATTCACGTGCCGCGTGTGAATACCCCATATTTTCAAGAATTTTCAGCCAGCGATGACGATAGGTATGCTCGCCCAGCACTTTATGCAATGCGCGATCACGTAGTAGATCAATATCAGCATCACTCAACGAGCGCAATCGGTCAGGATCTTTATCGGGATAAACGATCAAATCGCCAAACATTTCATCTGTGCCACGTGCGTAGTTTGAGATAACCAATGTATTACTGGACATCAACTCAAACACACGACGTGCAAACATGGTAGAGGATGCGGTGACAGTATTGAAATTCAGACCGAAGCGACTGGATTTATATACGGCAGGCATGCGCTCATGCGGCTGTGATGGGTGCAAAAATGGTTGATAACGCGTAGGCCAAATGTGCAGAGGATCAGAGTCACCATGAAAGCGATCATAAATTTCTAGCTCATAACCGTCGGCCCTGATTCCATCAAGAATACTCTCCATATCCTTGCTGCGCTGAATATGATTTGCATACCAGCTTCCGGCAAAGACCACTCTCGAGGAACGTTCTTCCCCTACCATAGGATTGAAAAGACGCGGGTTAGTGGCAAAAGGCAGTGCAAAAGCATTGGCCACACCATATTCTTGCTTATACCCATCTACACATTCCAGCGCAGTGGTAAACACATAATCAAACTCTTTTGCTGTTTTCACGAAATCGTGAATACGATCCGTAAAATGTGTAGGATCCTCCTTGTTTCAAAATATAGTCGGTATACCTTTTTTTCTGCAAAATGAAAGTATTTCTAGCAGAACAGTTCTGTTTTCTTTGGGAAAATTCTTACTAGCATAAATTTTCCCTTTCCATGGGCGCAGTTTCGGATCTGGGCCAGCCCAAGCTGATTCACAAAAGAATAATTCTGGTTGAAACTGCTCGAACTTCTCCTTCCAGTTTACAGGCTCAATTGGAATTGCAATAAATTCATCCGAGAAGCTGTTCGTAGTAAATTCATCCGCAATCAATGCAACACGCAGGCGATCCGCAAACTTCAATCGCTTTTCAGGATCAAAATACTCAGTCGATCGAATCTCTTTCACGGCTGAAGCAGCTTTCTTCTCGTGAAATTTTCTCTTGCAAATTTCGATATTGGCCAAAAATAAATCTTGGCCAAAATTTTCATTCGCTTCGCGATATAGCTGAAGTGCTTGTGAAAAATCTGCACTGCGAAATGCATTATGCGCCCTACTCACCAAAGACTCACTCACTATTTTCACCTTTAGAATTCGATAACTTTATGAATTTTTTCCAGAAAATTAAATTTCTGTTAATTAAATCGCCAGCATAATTTTTGAAATTTAAATTTTACAGATTCCTACTGCATCCACTACGCTACCGTGTTTTCGAATAGCCTCTAGCTCTTTAATGAAGGTGCCATGCTTTACCAGTACGCAGATCACATCTGCAGTACCCAACGCATCAGCAAGTTCTGCGTGCTTCAGGTTATGCAATGCAAGCTTTCGAGGTATTTCATGAATGTTTGGCTCTACCGCTAGAACCTGACATCCCAAGGCCGCAACTGCTTGGGTAATAGCTACAGCAGGACTCTCACGCAGATCATCAATATCTGGTTTAAAGGCCAGCCCCAAACATGCAACTTTTATATCTGCCATGGTATAGCCAGGCTTATGGGCGAGGACATCCGCAATTGCCACTTTCACCTTTTCCAACACCCATTCCGGCTTACTATCATTGACCTCGCGGGCAGTGCGAATAATACGAGCTTGTTCTGGGTTACTGGCAACGATAAACCATGGGTCCACGGCAATGCAGTGCCCACCAACGCCTGCACCTGGCTGCAGAATATTGACGCGAGGGTGGCGATTGGCCAGTGCAATCAGCTCCCAAACATTGATATGCTGCTGATCACAAATCATTGACAGCTCGTTCGCAAATGCAATATTCACATCCCGAAAACTATTTTCAGTAAGCTTGCACATCTCGGCCGTGCGAGCATTGGTAACAATGCATTCACCCTGGACAAAGGTTTTATACAAAGTAACAGCCATATCACTGGCTTTGCGGCTCATGCCGCCAATAACACGATCGTTAGTTACCAGCTCACGTACCACTTGCCCAGGCAGTACTCGCTCGGGACAATAAGCCACTTGCACGTCCGCATCTTCGCCCGCATGCTGGGGGAACGAGAGATCAGGACGTACCTCTGCAAGCCATTCAGCCATTTTCTCCGTCGCACCAACCGGCGAAGTGGACTCCAGAACAACCAGATTACCCTTTCGCAAAACGGGAGCAATTGCTTTAGATGCGGCCTTAATATAGCTCAAGTCCGGTTGAAAATTTTCCTTAAAAGGTGTTGGTACCGCAATTAAAAATGCATCTGCCTGCTCCGGGGAAGTCGTTGCGCGCAAAAATCCTTCTGTAACAGCAGCATGAACCAGAATGTCCAATTCTGGCTCGATAATGTGAATTTTCCCTTTATTAATGGTATCCACGGCATGCTGGCTGACATCCACACCAATCACTTTTTTCTTGCGCGATGCAAATAAAGTGGCGGTAGGCAGACCGATATAACCCAAGCCAATCATGGAGATGGTTTCAAACATACTGACAGTTTCCAAATACAAAAAATGGTGAAAAAGAAAACGACTTAAATCGCAGCTTGTAGCATCTTGGAAATGCGTGATGCCGCTTGACCGTCGCCATAAGGATTGTGGGCGCGAGCCATAGCTTGGTAAGCAATAGAGCTATCCAGCAGTTCAGTCGCGTTCTTAACGATAGCTTCAGTATTGGTGCCAACCAACTTGACTGTGCCAGCATCCACTGCTTCAGGGCGCTCTGTGGTGTCACGCATGACCAATACAGGTTTACCCAAAGATGGGGCCTCTTCCTGCACACCGCCAGAATCGGTAATCAACAAAGTGCAGCGATCCATGAGATACACGAAGGGCAGATAGTCTTGCGGCTCTATCAATACCACATTGGGCACGTTGCCCAGAATGCGGCGCACTGGCTCCTGAACTTGGGGATTTAAGTGGACTGGGTACACGATCTGCACATCGCTGCGCTGTGCCAGTTGTGCCAGAGCATGGCAGATGTTCTCGAAGCCTTGACCAAAGTTTTCACGACGATGGCCAGTCACAAGAATCAGGCGCTTGCTAGGGTCGATAAAGCCAAATTGCTCGGAAAAGCGCTGCTGCAAGGCCGTGTCGGTACGCACACGCTGCACGACATCAAGCAAGGCATCAATCACGGTATTGCCCGTGACATGAATGGTATGAGGCGCGACACCTTCTGCTAGTAGATTAGCTTGCGCCTTCAGTGTGGGGGCAAAGTGGATGTCTGCGATGGCGCCGGTCAGGCAACGGTTCATCTCTTCGGGCCAGGGCGCATATTTGTTGTGGGTGCGTAAGCCCGCCTCCACATGGCCCACCTTGATTTTGGCGTAATAGGCTGACAGGCTGGCGGCCATAGTGGTGGTGGTGTCGCCATGCACCAAGATAATGTCAGGCTGCCACTGCTTGTACACATCGCGCATGCCCAGCAGGACGTTGCTGGTGATATCGGACAGATCTTGTCCAGGCTTCATCAGGTTCAAATCAAAGTCTGGCCGTATACCAAAAATATCCAGCACTTGATCCAACATTTGGCGGTGCTGTGCAGTCACGCAGACTTTGGCGTCCAGTGCAGGGTTGTCCGCCAGGACTTTGACGACAGGGGCCATTTTAATGGCCTCTGGGCGGGTACCAAAAACGGTCAAAATTTTCATAACTTCAAGCTTCTAGATTGTTATAGGGTTATGTGTCGGGTCCCGGATGATTACGCACGTTCTTGACGAATAAATCAGGAGCTTTCATCTTCCATTTTTTGAGTGCTTGGACTGGGGCTTCATGCCCCAGTGCCTTTTGTGGCAAGTGGTGGTT
>NZ_JAZHFR010000072.1:0-19357 GCF_036541385.1 Comamonas sp. GCA5
TGTGCTGCCGGCCAGCCTGCCACCCCCGCAGGTGCTGCAGGCCCTGCAGGGCTTGCGGGCGCGAGGCGGGCCGGTGCTGGTGTGCCTGGCGCAAGGGGCTGCAGCAGGGGCGGCAGTGCAGCAGGCGCTGGCGCCGGCCTTGGTGCAGGCCGGGTATCTGACCCATACGGAGGTGGCATGAATCTGTGGCGTCGCACGCCCGCGGCCGCACCGACCTCGCCGCGGCTGGGCACGCGCGGGGTGGTGGTGCTGACCGCGCTGAGCTACTGGTGCACCTGCATGGCCCTGATGTACCTGAACCGCCGTGCCGGGGGCATGGGCTTTGGCTTGGTCGCCTGGTCGCTGTGGACCTGGTGGGGGTTCCAAGGGGCCTGGAAGCACGTGTTGACCCAGGAGGCCCAGGCCGGGCGCAAGCGCAGCATCGCCATGGGCAGCGTGACCGTGCTGGTGGCCATATTGCTGTTCCCTGGGCTGTTGCGCGGGGGGCCATCTTGTGGCTGTGCCTGTGCCTGTTGCTGATCACCGGTGCCCGCGCCCCGCGCATGCGCACCGACCGTGATTTTTATCTGGCCTTGCTGGTGATCATGACCGTGGGCTTTTGGCTGGCGACGGACTGGGCGGCCGACTGGACGCTGTGGTTCTACCTGGGGCCGGCCTGGCTGTGGGGTGCGCTGGCGCTGGCCTGGCACCATGCGGCCCAGGCCCCATTGGCGGGCTGGAAGAAGATCGGACTGGCCTGCGGTTTCATGGCGCTGGTGGTCACCCTGACCAGCAGCCTGTTCCTGTGGGCACCGCGTCCGCTGTCCCTGGGCTTTGGCTTTCTGCCCGGTGGGGGTGTGCAGGGCTGGGCGGGTTCCCGGCCCGAGGCGGGCGAGGGGCCGGCAGCCTTGGGCGCAGGGGCGGGCGCGGCCCGTGGCTCGGGAGCCGGTGGCGCGGGGGGGCAGGGCAGTGCCGGTCAGGCCGGGGCCTCGGATTGGCAGGCCCTGATCCATGCCATGCGCCACAGCGCCCAGGATGGGAGTATTCCGCAGTGGCAGCGCCGTGCGATGCACGGCATGGCGGACCAGGGGCAGGCCCTGTTGGAGCGCTGGCAAAGTCTGCAGCAAACGCTGTCCATCCCATATCCGCCCTGGTGGTGGCTGCTGGTGCTGGCTGCGGCCTGGTGCGGGTGGCACTGGCGATACCGGATCGGCGTGCAGCTGGGGCTGCTGGCGGCCTGGGGGCTGCAGCCGGTGAGCCCCTGGCTGTCCATGCGCCTGTCCACGCGCAGCCTGGACTGGGCCCTGCACGGCAAGGGCTGCAGGGCCTTGCCCGGCGAGTCGCGGCGCGAACATTGGCTGCGCTACCCCCATTGGCCCCAGGTGGCGCATGCCTGGGTGCTGCAGGTGCTGGATGCCTATGGCAGCGTGCGTTTTGGCGACGCAGCGGCCACGGTGGACCAGGCCCAGCGCGTGCGCCAAGTGGCGGCCGCGCTGGCGGACATCCTGCATGAGCTGCCGGCCATGCCCCGCCCGGTAGGCCCGGCACCGGGGCCTGCGCCACGCAGGGCCTAGCCGGCGGCCGCAGGTGCGGTCCCGGCCGTCAGGTCACAGGGCGCCGCCAATCCCCAGCAAATGCTGCAGGGGCTGGGGGCGGCCATTGAGCTTGAAGCTGCCCTGGGAGAACTCCAGCGTGGCCTCCAGTGCATCGCCGCGCTTTTCCAGCACACCCTGGCTGAGCAGGGTCTTCATGCGCTTGACCACGCCGTCGTCGACGGCGGCCTGCAGCTGTTCTTCGCTCATCTCCTGGCCCAGTTGCTCCAGCAGGGTCAGGTAGTCGCTGCGCACCTTGGCGTCCAGCAGTTGCACCAGCATGGGCTGGGGCAGCAGCGCCTTGAACTGCCCTTCAATGTCCGTTGCCGGGTTGAAGGCTTCGGGCTGCTGGCCCACGTAGGCAAGGCGCGCTGACAGCTCGGCCGGCCCGTCCGGGGTCTGCATGCCCAGGCGCGTGATGGCGAATTCGGGCTTGCCGGCCAGCAGCGTCGGCAGGCTGCGCAGCAGGGCGATGCCCTGGTCTTCCGCAGTCCCGTTGCCCTGGGCCCAGCGCATCCATTCGTCCAGCCAGGTGGCGTCGATGCGCTGGAGTTGCACGCTCGCCACCAGCTCGCTGGCGCTGTAGGTCGGGCTTTCCAGCTTGGCCATGCGCGTGTCCAGCCCCATGTTGACCGACTGGTCCTGCAGGCGGGTGGTGCTGTCCATCTGCAACTGCTGGATCTTGAACGCGCTGTCGTCGCCGGGGTTCAGCACCGACAGCAGCCCCAGTTTGAACGAGGCCGGGCCGTCCCAGAAGCTGTGGCCCTCGGGAATGCGGGAGTCGAAGGCCAGTTCGGCATCTTCCAGGTCCATGCGGCTGCCGTCTTCCGACTTGAGGCGCAGCACCGGCATGCGCACCTGGCCCTGGGCGGCGTGCTGTTCGGCCGACAGTGTCCAGTCGGCCTTGAGGCCGCCCCAGGTCAGCGTCGAGCCGTCCGCGAAATGCGCCGTGAAGTGTGGCGAGGTCATGGCGTGGCTGGTGTTCCCCTGCCAGCCGACCAGGGTCACCCATTCCAGCGGGGCGCGGTCCTGCAGGGCTTCGACCAGTTCGGGCTCGCTGTCCTCGGGCAGGACAAAGCGCGACACCACCTTGCCCGCGCGGCCCAGGGGCCAGGGGCCGTGGACGATGTCGTGCGTGACCACGATGTCGTAGGTGTTCTCGGCATCGGCGAAGGACCACAGCGTCTGCGCCTGGGCCGTGACCAGGCCACGGTGGTATTCCAGGATGCGCACGGCAAAGCCATCTTCGGTGCTCCAGGTGTCGGCCGTCTGTTCAAACGCTGTCTGGATGCGCCCGCCGATGTAGTAGCTGGTTCCCAGTGCGCCGGCGATTGCCAGAGCGCCTGCGCAGAGAACGCCCATCGCCAGTTTTTTCATGATTGCCCCTTGTTGTCGTGCTGGTGCACGCCGCGCGGTCGCGTGGCGCCCAGCGATTCTAGAAAGCCCGGGCAGGGCCTGGGGGGACACCACCGCGCTGTTGTTTTTTGGCGCTGCGGCGGCCCCGCACGGTGCGGCCACGCGCTGTCAGGCACTTTGACTTTAATAGCTGGCTGCGCATGCCGGACGCACGCCAAAGCCGAAAAGTCTTGAAAGAAAAAAGGCTGCCCGCAGGCAGCCTTGGCGGACCCACACCCAGGGCTTACTTGCCCCAGCTGTCCTTCAGGCCGGTGATCTTGTTGAACACGGGCCGGTCGGCACGGTGGTCCTTGCGGTCGGCGACGAAGTAGCCAAAGCGCTCGAACTGGAACTTGTCATCAGCCTGTGCAGCCTTGAGCGAAGGCTCCACATAGGCGGTGACGACCTTGAGGCTGTCGGGATTCAGCAGGCTCAGGAAATCCTTGCCGCCGGCATCGGGTTGCGGGTCGGTGAACAGACGGTCGTACAGGCGCACTTCGGCCTGCAGGCCGTCGGCCACGCCCACCCAGGTGATGGCGGCCTTGACCTTGACGCTGTCGGCGCCGGGGGTGCCGCTCTTGGTATCGGGCACCACGGTGGCCAGCACCTTGGTGATGGTGCCGTCGGCATCCTTTTCGCAGCCCGTGCACTCGATCACATAGCCGCCCTTGAGGCGCACCTTGTTGCCGGGGAACAGGCGCTTGTAGCCCTTGGGGGGCACTTCGGCAAAGTCCTCGCGCTCGATCCACACTTCGCGGCCCAGCGTGAAGTGGCGCTCCGGCACGGTGGCACCTTCGGCGTGGTGGGGCAGGGCGGGCAGGCTGCAGGCTTCCAGGTGCGCGGCATCGCCGAACACCTCGGCCCAGTTGGTCAGCTCCAGCTTCACAGGGTCCAGCACCACCATGGCGCGGTGCGCCTGGTTCTCCAGGTCTTCGCGCAGGCAGCCATCGAGTGTGGCGTAGTCGATCCAGCTGTAGTCCTTGGTCACGCCGATGCGTTCGCAGAAATTGCGGATGGACGCGGGCGTGTAGCCACGGCGGCGCAGGCCGACGATGGTGGGCATGCGCGGGTCGTCCCAGCCGGTCAGCGTGCCGCTGTCGACCAGGTGCTTGAGCTTGCGCTTGGACGTGACCACATAGGTCAGGTTCAGGCGAGCAAATTCGTACTGGCGCGGCTGGGGCGCGGCAATCAGGCCACCTGTGCGCAGGTGGTCCAGCAGCCAGTCGTAGAACGGGCGCTGGTCTTCGAACTCCAGCGTGCAGATGCTGTGGGTGATGTGCTCCAGCGCGTCCTCAATGGGGTGGGCGAAGGTGTACATCGGGTAGATGCACCACTGGTTGCCGGTGTTGTGGTGCTCGGCATGGCGCACGCGGTAGATGGCCGGGTCGCGCAGATTGATGTTGGGCGCGGCCATGTCGATCTTGGCGCGCAGCACGGCGGCACCATCTGCCAGCTGGCCGGCCTTCATGTCGGCGAAGCGTTGCAGGTTCTCGGCCACGCTGCGGTCGCGGAACGGGCTGTTCACGCCGGGGCGGGTGAAATCACCGCGGTTGGCCTTCATGTCTTCGGCGGACTGCTCGTCCACATATGCCAGGCCCTGCTCGATCAGGTAGACCGCGCAGCGGTGCATGAAGTCGAAGTAGTTGCTGGCGTAGTACAGGTTGGACTCGCCATTGGCACCTTGCCAGTCGAAACCCAGCCACTGGACGGCATCCTTGATGCTGTCCACGTACTCCTGGTCTTCCTTCTCGGGGTTGGTGTCGTCAAAACGCAGGTGGCACACACCGCCGTAGTCCTTGGCCAGGCCGAAGTTCAGGCAGATCGACTTGGCATGGCCCACGTGCAGGTAGCCATTGGGCTCGGGGGGGAAGCGGGTGCGGATCTTGGCCGCATCCACCTGGCCCTGGGCATGGTGGGCGGCATCACCGGGCGTGCCGCCCCAGTGACGTTGCGCGTGAGTGCCTTTTTCCAGGTCGGCTTCAATGATCTGGCGCAGGAAGTTGGTGGGCTTGACCACTTCCGGGGTGTCGTTGTTGGTGTTGGCGGGTGTGCTCATAGGGGGAAGATTGTAGGCCGGCTGGCAAGCAAGGGCGGCATGCGCGGGTGTTCTGCCTGGCGTACCCATGGCAGCAAGGCTTACGTTCTGATGCAGGCTCTTACGTTCTGTGTGACATCCAGGGCCGGGGCTCAGGCGTTGAAAAGAATCACCGCGACATTGAAAGGACACAGACACATGGACCGAAACCTGGACACACTGCGCAGGCATGGCCGTCGCTGGCTGGCCGCCACCGGGCTCCTGGCCCTGGCGGCTGCGGGCAGCGCCCATGCTGGCGGTAATGTGGGCATCTCGGTGGGGATTCACGTGCCGGGTGCGCCCGTGTATGTGATGCCGCCACCTCCACCGCCGCGTGCGGTCTACTACGCGCCGCCGCCCCCGGCGGTGGTCTACCAGGCGCCCCCTGCCTACGGCTACTGGGCGCCCCCCCCGCCGCGCGGCTATGGCTACTACCAGCCCTACAGGCCTTACAAGCACCACAAGCACTACCACCGCCACCACCGGCATGGCGACCGTGATTGAGGCTATGGCCAGCCGCTGAGCGCGGTATGACCCCGGACAAGGGCCGCATAATCGCGGCTCTTGTGCTTTTTACAGAGTGGTTGCAATGGCGAAGACCGTTTTTGTCCTGAATGGCCCGAATTTGAATTTGCTGGGTACGCGCGAACCCGCCGTGTACGGTGCGCAGACCCTGGCCGATGTGCAGACCCTGTGCGCGCAGGCCGCCCAGCGCCAGGGCTTGGCCCTGCGGTTCCACCAGAGCAACCACGAAGGCCAATTGATCGACTGGATCCACGAGGCCGGACAACTGCATGCGCGCGGCGAACTGGCGGGGCTGATCTTCAACGCCGGGGCCTACACCCACACCAGCATTGCCCTGATGGATGCCGTCAAGGGCACGGGCGTGCCACTGCTGGAGTTGCACATCAGCAATGTGCACGCCCGCGAAGCCTTCCGCCACCATTCCTACCTGTCGCCGGTCGCGCGTGCCGTGGTCTGCGGCCTGGGCGTGGCGGGCTACAGCCTGGCGATCGACGCGGTGGCGCAGTGGTGAGTGGCGCGCCAATGACTGCGGAACCCGCCGAGGAGGTGCCTGTCTGGGTCCCCTGGGAGGGCCCGCAGGCCGACTATGAAGCCGTGGCGGCCGGCACGGTGCTGTCCCGCGAAGTGCAGCATTGGCTGCAGCAGGCACAGCGCGTGGAGCACCCCCATGCGGGCGGGGCGGTGGTGCTGCACCACTGGGCGGCCACCGTGCCGAACGGCCTGGCGCCCGTGGTGCTGTTCCACGGCGGCAGCGGCAGCTGGACCCACTGGGTGCGCAGCATCGGCCCGCTGACCGAGGCCGGGCACGATGTCTGGGCGGTGGACCTGCCCGGCTTCGGCGATTCGGCCCCCTTGCCCGGCGTGATCGATGCCGATGGCATGCTGCCCGGCCTGGCGCAGATGCTGGAGGCGCAGTTTCCCCTGCAGGCCGTGCGGCTGGTGGGCTTTTCGTTCGGCGGCATGACCGCCGGCATGCTGGCGGCGGCCTATCCGCACCTGGTGCAGCAACTGGTGGTGGTCGGGGCGCCGGGCATTGGCCTGACAGACAAACACCCCTTCCGCCTCAAGGGCTGGCGCCACCTCGAGGCTGCACAAGCCCAGCTGGCCCACCATGTCTTCAACCTCGGGGCGCTGATGCTGCGTGATGCCACGCGCATCGACCGCGATACCGTGGCCTTGCATGTGCACAACGTCTGGCGTGACCGCTTGCCACGCCGCCGCATTTCCAGCACCGACATCCTGGTGCGTTCGCTGGCGCAGGTGGAATGCCCGGTGGCCGCCATCTACGGCGCCGAGGATGCCCTGTACCCCGGCACGCTGGACCAGGTGGCGGCATGCATGGCCGCCGCCGCGCGCCAATGGCAGGGGCTGCAGCGCGTGGCCGGGGCGGGCCACTGGGTGCAGTACGAGCAGCCTGCCGCCTTCCACGCGGTGCTGCTGCCGCTGCTGGCCGGCTGAGGCGCGCCGTGCGCTGGCACATCCCTGCGACCGAGTACAGCTGGACGGCGGTGCGCGCCCAGGGTGCCGGCGGGCAGAACGTCAACAAGGTCTCCAGCGCCGTGCACCTGCGCTTTGACATCCGGGCCTCGTCGCTGCCCGAGGATCTGAAGCAATGCCTGCTGGTCTGGCACGACCATCGCATCACCCAGGACGGGGTGGTCATCATCAAGGCCCAGGCCCACCGCACGCAGGAGCAGAACCTGCAGGACGCCGTCGCCCGCCTGCACGCCCTGGTGGCGCATGCCGGCCATGTGCCCAAGGCGCGCAAGGCCACGCGGCCCACCCTGGCGTCGCGCCAGCGCCGGGTGGAGACCAAGAAGCGCACGGCCGCCACCAAGGCCTTGCGCGGCAAGGTGTTGCTGGGCTGATTGGTTTGATTTTTGGGACGGTTCGTATTGTTCTGAAGAACTAGTTTTTCTTGCGGGACAACCTACCATGCAAGCCATGGACCACACTGTCTCTTCCCCCTCGACCACCGACCGCTTGCCGGTCCTGTTTGTCTCGCACGGCTCGCCCATGTTTGCCCTGGAGGCCGGCGAGACCGGCCCGGCCCTGACCCGCTGGGGCCAGGCGCTGCGCCAGCGCCATCCGGGCTTGCGTGGCGTCGTCATCCTGTCGCCGCACTGGATGGCGCACGGGGTGGAGGTGATGGCCCATGCGCAGCCCCCCACCTGGCATGACTTTGGCGGCTTCCCGCCTGCGCTGTACCGCTTGCAATACCCCGCGCCCGGTGCGCCGGTGCTGGCGCAGCAGGTGCAGGCCCGGCTGGCGCAGGCCGGCATCACCGCCACGCTGAACCCCGAGCGCCCACTGGACCATGGGGCCTGGGTGCCGCTGACGCACCTGCTGCCCCAGGCCGATGTGCCGGTGGTGCAACTGGCCTTGCCTGTCGATGCGGACGCGCGGGCGGTGTATGCCCTGGGCCAGGCCCTGCAAGGCCTGCGGTCACAGGGCGTGTTGCTGGTCGGCAGCGGCAGCATGACCCACAATCTGCGCGAGTTCTTTGGCGGTGAGCGCCAGGCGGCCAGCTATGTGGTCGAGTTCAGCCGCTGGGTGGAGCAGCAGGTGCAAGCCGGCGCCATCGATGCCTTGCTGGACTGGCAGCAGCAGGCCCCGCATGCTTTGCGCGCCCATCCGACGGACGAGCATTTTCTGCCCCTGTATTTCGCCCTGGGTGCCGGTGCCGGCAGCACGCCGCACTACCTGAGCCGCGAAGTGATGTACGGCATGCTGGCCATGGATGCCTTTGCCCTGCAGGATGAATAATTGATAGCTGCTAGCGCTTGCTGAATAAGCGCTGCAGCCCGTTTTGACTTGAATCCCCCCTGGGTGCCACGCGTGCACCGGAAAGACTGAAATGCTGAACCTGCCACTCCACCACCTCCACCGTCCGGCCGCAGCGGACACGTCCGCGCCCTGGCTGCTGGTGCTGATGCACGGGGTGGGCAGCAATGCCGACGACCTGTTCGGCCTGGCCGATGTCGTGCCGCCCCAGTTCCACGTGCTCAGCCTGCAGGCCCCGAATGTGATGGGCCCGCAGGCCTTCGCGTGGTTCATGTTTTCGGTGAACCCCGATGGCTCGCGTCACATCGATGCCGCCCAGGAGCAGCACAGCCGCGACCTGGTCGCGCAGACCGTGGCCGCCGCCAGCGCCCAGCTGGGCATCCCGGCCGAGCGCGTGATCGTCGGCGGTTTCAGCCAGGGCGGCATCATGAGCCTGAGCCTGCTGCTGACCCAGCCGCAGCTGCTGCAGGGCATCTGTGTTTGGCACAGCCGGCTGCTGCCCGAGGTGCTGCCGCAGCAGGTGGCGGCGGACCAGTTGCAGGGGCGCGAGGTGTGGCTGAGCCATGGCACGGTGGACCAGGTCATTCCGCTGGGCAGCGCCCACGCCATCTGCCGCCATCTGGAAGCCCTGCCCGTGGATTTGGTCTATAGGGAATACCCTTGCGCGCACAGCATCCACCCCCAGGAACTGCGCGACAGCATGCAGTGGCTGGCACAGCGCACGGCGGCGTGAGTTGTAACGGCTGCTCGGGCCTGAAATTGCTGCGCCGCAGCACGACTTGGGTGTAGGGTTGTTACAGCCTGCGCGCCGCGACGGTGGTCACAATGGTCTTGCCTCAAGGGCAGTAGAGGTTCAGCTGCCCGGCCTGTTGTTGACGAAAGGATGGACATGTTTCCTGAATACCGTGACCAGATTGCCGATTTGCGTGCGAATGACCGCAATTTCAGTCGGCTGTATGACAAGCATTGCGCGCTCGACCAGCAGGTCGAGCAGCTGGTGGCCCGCAAGTCCAACGACTTGCAACTGGAGATTGAGCGGCTGAAAAAGCAGAAGCTGGCGGTGAAAGAGCAGATTTACGCCATGCTGGTCAATGCGGCGCCCACCATGGCGCTGAAACAGTACAAGAATTACATGGACCAGGAGTGGCGCGAAACCGCAGCGCCGATGGCCTACCGAACGGCCTAGTTTTCCTACCCGGCAGCGCCGGCCCCAACAAGCACCCTGCGGGGTGCTTTTTACATGGTGCGTGGTGTGGCGGGGCGCTGGAACAGGGCGTCCAGCAAGGGGCGCAAGGTCGGCTGGGCCTGGGCGAAGGCGGCGGGGGCCACCCAGTAGGCCTCGCAAGCCACGGCAAAAAACTCGGCCGGGTGCGTGGCGGCATAGGCATCCAGCCAGGGCGCAGGTTGGCCAAAGCGTTCGTGTGCGGCCAGGGCCTCGCAAAAATCCTCATAGGCAGCCATCCAGACCCTGGACCAGTGCTGGCGCGCCTGCTGGGCCGAGCTGTGGCCCATGAAGCCGGCCGGCAGCGGCGGGCAGCCATCGGCACCGCCATGGGCCATGTCCAGCTTGTGCGCGAACTCGTGGATCACCACGTTGCTGCCAGCGCCCAGCCCGGGGTGGCCGCCCGGCTGGATGGCCGACCAGCTCAGGGTGACGGGGCCGCGCTCCATGGCCTCGCCCATCAGGGTTTCGTTGTAATGGTGGACGACCCCGGCCTCGTCCACCACCGTGCGGCGCGCGACCATGTCATCGGGGTGGATCACGATGCCCACAAAGTCGTCGTACCAGCGCAAAGCCTGCTGGGGCGTGCCCCAGTGGATCAGCAGCACACAGGCCTGGGTGGCGACGGACAAGGCCATGGCATCGGTGATGACCAGGCCGTGGGCGCCCGTGAACTCCTTGTAGTGCAGGAAATGCTGGCACAGCGCCCGCAATTGCAGCAGTTCATCTGGGGTGAGCTGCTGCAGGAAGGGGTGGGCATCCAGCGTGGCCTGCCACAGGCTGTCCGGGATCGGCCGCGGCGCGCCGGGCGCGTGCGTGCGCCAGCGCTGCAGCCCCTGGGCGATGCGGCGCCACCAGCTCATGCGCGGGGCACGGCCATCTCGAGGGGCAGGCGCTGCCAGCCCTGCGGGTCCACGCGCAGCACTTCGGCGCGGTGCGTGTGCGCATCCAGGTGCCAGTCGCTGAGCACAATGCGGGTGCGGGGGCGGCCCTGGGCATCGGCGGGCAGGGCATGGTCTGCCGGGCGGTGTGTGTGGCCATGGATGAACCACTGCGTGTCCGTGGCGTCCATCCATTGCAGGGTGGCGGACAGGTCTACATCGGCGTATTCCGCACCGCTGTCCTTGCGCAGCTGGCTTTCCGTACGCATGGCCTTGCCCAGGGCGCGGCGGGCGGCCAGCGGCTGGCCCAGCGTGTGCTGCATCCAGGCGGCAGAGCGGCTGAGGGCGCGGAATTTCTGGTAGTCCACATCTTCCAGGCACAGCGCGTCGCCGTGGCTCAGCAGGATGCGGCGTTCGCCCAGCACTAGCACGGTGGGGTCGCTCAAGCCGGTCATGCCGCTGCGTTGCAGGAAGGCATCGCCGGTCAGGAAGTCGCGGTTGCCCACCATGAAGAACAAGGGCCGTTGGGCCGCAGCCTGCTGCAAGCTGGCGGCAGCGTCGGCTTCGAAACTGCCGGGCTCGTCCAGCGTGTCGTCGCCCACCCACACCTCGAACAGGTCGCCCAGCATGAAGATGGCATCGGCGCGGGAGCTGCGCAGGTAGTGGCGCCAGGCATCGAGCGTGCCGGGCTCGGCCGGGTCCAGGTGCAGGTCGGAAATGAATTCGACCGTGTGCCAGTGCGCAGGGGCCACAAGCTCCTGCGCGGGCAACACGGTCGACAGGTGGTCGGCGGTCAAGACCTGGGCCAAACCAGCAACTTAGATGGCAACGGCCTTGTCGATGACCACGGCGTCGAACGGCACGTCGTCATGGAAGCCCTTGCGGGTGGTGCGCACCTTCTTGATGGCGTCGACGATGTCTTCGCCCTTGACCACCTTGCCGAACACGGCGTAGCCCCAGCCTTGGGGGGTGGGGGAGGTGTGGTTCAGGAAGCCGTTGTCCACCACGTTGATGAAGAACTGGGCGGTGGCGCTGTGGGGGTCGCTGGTGCGGGCCATGGCCACGGTGTACTTGTCGTTCTTCAGGCCGTTCTTGGCTTCGTTCTCGACGGGCGCCTTAGTTTCCTTTTGCTTCATGTCGGGGGTCATGCCGCCGCCCTGGATCATGAAGTTCTTGATCACGCGGTGGAACACCGTGCCGTTGTAGAAGCCGTCATTGACGTAGTTCAGGAAGTTTTCGGTGGACTTGGGGGCGTTCACAGCGTCCAGTTCCAGGGTGATCACGCCTTGTGTGGCGGTGTCGGCCACGTTGATGGTGACGTGCAGCTCAACTTGGGGATTGCTCATGGGACAACTTTCTAGAAGGTTTGTACAAAAGGGAGGGGCGCGCCATCACTTGAGCAGCGTGGCTGCCGTGATGGTGACGGCCGTGGTGGGCACATTCTGGTGCATGCCACGGTTGCCGGTGGCCACGGAACGGATTTTGTCCACCACGGCTTGGCCTTGCACGACCTTGCCAAATACGGCGTAGCCATGGCCATCCGGCTGGGGGGCGTTCAGCATGTCGTTGTTGGCCACGTTGATGAAGAACTGCGCGGTGGCCGAATCGGGATTGCTGGTGCGGGCCATGGCAATCGTGTAGCGGTCGTTCTTCAGGCCGTTCTTGGCTTCCAGGGGGATGGCCGCGCGCGTGGGCTTTTGCTGCATGTCGGCGGTGAAGCCACCGCCCTGGATCATGAAGCCGTCGATCACGCGGTGGAACACCGTGCCGTCGTAGTGCTTGTCGGCCACGTACTGCAGGAAGTTCTCGACCGTTTTGGGCGCTTTGGCAGGGTCCAGTTCGACCACGAAGTCGCCCAGCGAAGTGGTGAACTTGACGCGGGGCTTGGCGATGTCGGCCGCGATGGCCCAGTGGGTGCTGGTGGTGGCCAGGACGGCGGCCAGGGACAGGGTGAGGGTTCTGCGGGACAGGGTCATGGCAGGGCTCCTGAGCATTCGAAAAACGGGAAACAGATCGCGCAAGGGATCACGAAAGCCAGCCGGGCCGGCTGGTCACAGCCCTGTGGGAGTGCGCCACAGGGGAGAGGTTCCGTCAGCGCGCGCGCGGCTGCAGCATCTCGGTCAGGGTGGACAGCTTGAGCTGGAGCGCGCGGTTGTTACCGTGCAGTTGTAGCGAGCGCTGGTAGGCGTCGTGCGCCAGACGGGCATAGATGTCGCCCAGGTTCTCGTGGGCCACCGCGTAGTTGGGGTTGTTGCGCACCGCCATTTCCAGCGCGCTGCTGGCCTTGTCCAGCTGGTTCTGGCTGGCGTAGATCACGGCCAGGTTATTGTAGGGCTCGGGCAGTTCGGGGTATTCCTCGATCAGGGCCTCGAACGTGGCGGTGGCGGCGGTCAGGTCACCGGCCTGGGATTGCGCCACGCCCTTGAGGAAGCGCATCTGAGGATCACGCGGGTTGCTGCCCAGGTACTGGTCGGCCTTGGCAATCGCTTCCGCCGTCTTGCCCGATTTGGCCAGGCTCGAGACATCGCCGTACACATCGGCGTGTGCCGCGCCTGTCAACAGCAGGCCGGAAAGGGCCAGCAGGCGCAACAGGGGACGGGTGCGGAGGACAAGAGACATGTAGGTGCTTTCCAAGGGGGACGGGAGAGGGCCTGCGTGGCGGGCTTATACTGCGGAAGATTGTAGCTGAGCGGGTCGAGGCCATTTGCTGTCCGCAACCCTGTCGCAGGCTTTGGCCCGGCTGCACGGAGACGGCGCCGCGCACCGGCGTCTGTGCCGCTCCCACCCCATATTCCGTTTCTGACACTCCATGAGTTTGCGTATCTACAACACGCTGTCGCGTGCATTGGAGGCGTTTTCGCCGCTTGAACCTGGACACGTGCGCATGTACGTGTGCGGCATGACCGTGTACGACCTCTGCCATCTGGGCCACGCCCGTTCCATGGTGGCGTTCGACGTGGTGCAGCGCTGGCTGCGTGCCAGCGGCTATCGCGTGACCTACGTGCGCAACATCACGGACATTGACGACAAGATCATCAAGCGCGCCGTGGAAAACGGCGAGACCATCCGCAGCCTGACCGATCGCATGATCGACGCGCTGCACCAGGATGCCGATGCCCTGGGCATCGAGCGCCCCACGCACGAGCCACGCGCCACCGAGTACGTGCCGCAGATGCTGTCCATGATCGGCACGCTGCAGCAAAAGGGCCTGGCCTACCAGGCAGGCAATGGCGATGTGAACTTTGCCGTGCGCAAGTTCCCGGGCTACGGCAAGCTGTCCGGCAAGTCCCTGGATGAGCTGAACGCCGGCGAGCGCGTGGCTGTGGCCGATGGCAAGCACGATCCGCTGGACTTCGTGCTGTGGAAATCCTCCAAACCCGAAGAGCCTGCCGACGTGAAGTGGGCCAGCTCCTTTGGCGAAGGCCGACCCGGCTGGCACATCGAGTGCTCGGCCATGGGTTGCGAGATGCTGGGCGAGAGCTTCGACATTCACGGCGGTGGTGCCGACCTGCAGTTTCCCCACCACGAGAACGAGATTGCACAAAGCGAAGGCGCAACCGGCAAGCCGTTTGCGCAGGTGTGGATGCACAACGGCTTCATCAACGTGGACAACGAGAAGATGTCCAAGTCGCTGGGCAACTTCTTCACCATCCGCGATGTACTTCAAGCGTACGACGCCGAGACCGTGCGTTTCTTCGTGGTGCGCAGCCACTACCGCAGTCCGCTGAACTATTCTGACGTGCACCTGGACGATGCGCGCAACGCCTTGAAGCGCCTGTACACCGCGCTGAGCCTGGTGGAGCCAGCCGCCGTGCAGATCGACTGGGCTTCGCCTTACGCCGCACGCTTTCAGGCCGCGATGAACGAGGACTTCGGTACGCCCGAGGCGGTGGCCGTGCTGTTTGATCTGGCCGGCGAAGTGAATCGCAGCAAGTCGCCCGAGGTGGCTGGGCTGCTCAAGGCCCTGGGGGCCTGCCTGGGCTTGCTGCAGGACGATCCGCAAAAGTTTTTGCAGGCGGGTGCTGCCGGTGTGGATGCCGCCGCCATTGAGGCGCAGATTGCCGCGCGCGCCACGGCCAAGGCTGAAAAGAATTGGGCAGAGGCCGACCGGATCCGCAAGGCTTTGCTGGAGCAGGGTATCGTGCTCAAGGACTCGCCCGCTGGTACCACCTGGGAGGCTGCCCAGTAAGCGCTGGGTGCGAGCATTCATGTCGCCCTCTCCCAAAGAATTGCCGGCCCTGCCGGCGCATGCGCCTGCCTACTGGGCCGAGGCCTGCAAGCACCTGGTCAAGAAGGACCGGGTCATGCGGCGCCTGATTCCCCAGTTCAGCGCCGAAGCCTTGCAGACGCGCGGCGACCCGTTCATCACGCTGGCGCGCTCGATCGTGGGCCAGCAGGTGTCGGTCAAGTCGGCCGCCTCGATCTGGAAGCGCTTCAGTGCCTTGCCGACAGAGATGAAGCCGGCACAGGTGCTGCTGCTCAAGGTGGACGACATGCGCGCCGCCGGGCTGTCGGCGCGCAAGGTGGACTATCTGGTCGACCTGGCGCTGCACTTCACGCAAGGCCGCCTGCATGTGCAGGAATGGGCGCAGATGGACGACGAATCCATCATTGCCGAATTGACCACCATCCGTGGGATCGGCCGCTGGACGGCCGAAATGTTCCTGATTTTTTACCTGCTGCGCCCCAACGTTCTTCCGTTGGATGACGCGGGCTTGCTCAAGGGGATCAGTCAGAGTTATTTCTCGGGCGATCCTGTGAGCCGCAGCGATGCCCGTGAGGTGGCCGAGGCCTGGAAACCTTGGTGCACCGTGGCAACTTGGTATATTTGGCGCTCGCTCGACCCGCAGCCTGTGGCCTATTAATTGACTCTCAGGCCCCATTGCGCAGGCCGGGACAAGGAGAATTAACTTGGCGAAAAAGACCTTTCTGGATTTCGAACAGCCGATCGCTGAACTCGAATCCAAAATCGAAGAACTGCGTTACGTGCAGACCGAAAATGCAGTCGACATCTCGGAAGAGATCGACCAGCTGAGCAAGAAGAGCCAGCAGCTCACCAAAGACATCTACAGCGACCTGACGCCTTGGCAAGTCACCAAGATTGCGCGCCACCCCGAGCGTCCCTACACGCTCGACTATGTGCGCGAGTGCTTCACCGATTTCGTGGAAATGCACGGTGACCGTCACTTTGCCGACGACAAGTCGATCGTCGGTGGCCTGGCCCGCTTCAATGGTCAGCCCTGCATGGTGATTGGTCACCAAAAGGGCCGCGACACCAAGGAGCGTGCGCTGCGCAACTTCGGCATGACCCGCCCCGAAGGCTATCGCAAGGCCCTGCGTCTGATGAAGACGGCCGAGAAGTTCAAGCTGCCGGTGTTCACCTTTGTGGACACGCCCGGTGCCTTCCCCGGTATTGACGCCGAAGAGCGCAGCCAGTCCGAAGCGATCGGCCGCAACATCTACGAAATGGCCCAGCTGCAGACCCCCATCATCACCACCATCATCGGTGAAGGTGGTTCGGGCGGCGCCCTGGCGATTGCCGTGGCCGACCAGGTGCTGATGCTGCAGTACTCCGTGTACTCCGTGATCAGCCCCGAGGGTTGCGCGTCCATCCTGTGGAAGACCGGCGAGAAGGCGCCCGAGGCCGCCGAGGCCATGGGCATCACGGCCCACCGCCTGAAGGCCCTGGGCCTGGTCGACAAGATCGTCAACGAGCCCGTGGGCGGCGCCCACCGCGACCACAAGCACATGGGCAGCCTGCTCAAGCGCGCCCTGGGTGATGCCTGGCGCCAGCTGTCGGACCTCAAGCCCAAGGAATTGCAGGACCGCCGCTACGAGCGTCTGCAAAGCTACGGCCGCTTCTCCGACACCAAGGCCAGCTGATGCCAAGGCCGTGGAGACCCTCCACGGCGGCATCCGCTCCCTTGAATGGCCCTGCGGGGCCATTTTTGTTGAGCATTTGGCCGTGTCAGAAAACGTAGCGGGTGGCGCGCAACAGATAAGGACTTCCAATACTTTGGATGTCGAAGTGACCGAATGGCATGCGCTGACAGCTATCAATGGTGATCAATATGAAAGGTGTGTGGTGACGGTTGCGGTCGATCAGGCCTTGCAGGCATGGATGCCGGCGCTGCCCCTGGCGGTGGCGTACAGCGGCGGGGCGGATTCCACCGCCTTGCTGCACGCCTGCGCCCAGCGTTGGCCGGGGCAGGTGT
The DNA here is from genome assembly GCF_036541385.1 of Comamonas sp. GCA5. Classification (NCBI taxonomy): domain Bacteria; kingdom Pseudomonadati; phylum Pseudomonadota; class Betaproteobacteria; order Burkholderiales; family Comamonadaceae; genus Comamonas; species Comamonas sp. GCA5. The sequence goes on from NZ_JAZHFR010000072.1 coordinate 16,668, forward strand.
ACGCCATTCATGTCCACCACGGGCTGCAGGCGGCGGCCGATGGCTTTGCCGCCCACTGCCGCCAGGCCTGTGACCAGTGGCAGGTGCCGCTGGTGGTAGCTGCCGTAGATGCGCGCCACCAGCCCGGCCAAAGCCCGGAGGATGCTGCACGGCGCCACCGCTATGTCGCACTGGCGGCGCAGGCACACACGGCCTTCGACCGGCCCATGGCCAGTGTGGCCCTGGCACAGCATGCCGATGACCAGGTGGAAACCTTGCTGCTGGCCCTGTCGCGCGGGGCCGGTGTGGCGGGGTTGGCGGCCATGCCGGCGCAGTGGCAGCGCGATGGCCTGCACTGGCACCGGCCGTTGCTGGGGGTGAGTGCGGCCGACATTCGCCAAGGCCTGCTCGACCAGGGCATCGCCTGGATCGACGATCCCACCAATACCGACCTGCGCTACACGCGCAACCGCATTCGCCAGCAGTTGCTGCCGGTGCTGGAGCAGGTGTTTCCGCAGTTTAGGGACACGTTTGCGCGCGGCAGCGCCCACGCGGCCCAGGCCAAGCAGCTGCAGCAGGAGCTGGCGCAGCTGGATCTGCAGGCCATTGGCGTGCCGCCGCGCATTCAGGCGCTGCAGCAGCTCAGCCCGGTCCGCCAGGCCAATGTGCTGCGGCATTGGCTGTTGCAGCACCACCAGGCGACCCCGACGGCGGCGCAGCTGCAGGAGCTGCTGCGACAAATCGGTGCATGCCAAACGCGGGGGCACCGTATCCATATCAAGGTGGGCTACGGGTTTGCCGTAAGGAATGGCGCGAACCTCGGTTGGTACAATCCCTGAGTTTTGGTCCCAATCTTTGAGTACGAAAACCGGCGGCGCGCCAAAACACGCTTTCATCCAACAGCGCCGTGGCAAGCAGTTTCGTCACCCCAATATCCAATGGCACTGATCGTTCATAAATACGGCGGCACCTCGATGGGCTCTCCCGAGCGCATCCGCAACGTCGCCAAGCGCGTGGCCAAGTGGGCTCGGGCGGGTCACCAGATGGTGGTTGTGCCCAGCGCCATGAGTGGCGAAACCAACCGCTTGCTGGGTCTGGCCAGCGAGCTGGCGCCTTCTTCTGCCAAGACCTCCTACTACCGCGAGCTGGACATGCTGGCCGCCACCGGCGAGCAAGCTTCGTCGGCGCTGCTGGCGATTGCCCTGCAGGCCGAAGGCATGGATGCCATCAGCTATGCCGGCTGGCAAGTGCCAGTGCGCACCGACAGTGCCTTCACCAAGGCTCGCATCGAGTCGATCGACGATGTCCGCGTGCGCAAGGATCTGGATGCCGGTCGCGTGGTCATCATCACTGGCTTCCAGGGCATCGATCCCGAAGGCCACGTCACCACTTTGGGGCGTGGCGGTTCGGACACCTCAGCCGTGGCCGTGGCTGCGGCGATGAAGGCCGACGAGTGCCTGATCTATACCGATGTGGATGGCGTCTACACCACCGACCCCCGCGTGGTGCCTGCTGCCAAGCGCCTGGGTACCGTGAGCTTTGAGGAAATGCTGGAAATGGCCAGCCTTGGCTCCAAGGTGTTGCAAATTCGTTCCGTGGAATTCGCGGGCAAGTACAAAGTGCCCATGCGCGTGCTCTCCAGCTTCACGCCCTGGGACATTGACCTGGCCGAAGAAGCCAAGTCCGGCACCCTGATTACTTTTGAGGAAGACGAAAAAATGGAAAAGGCCGTCGTTTCCGGCATCGCATTCAACCGCGGCGAAGCCAAGATCTCCGTGCTCGGTGTGCCCGACACCCCTGGTATCGCTGCTGGCATCCTGGGTCCTGTGGCCGATGCCAACATCGAAGTCGATGTGATCATTCAGAACATCTCCAAGGATGGCAAGACCGATTTCTCCTTCACCGTGAACCAGGGCGACTACCAGCGCGCCCTGGAGTTGCTGCGTGACAAGGTGGCCCCTGCGCTGGGCGCTTCCGAAGTGGTGGGCAATACGAACATCGCCAAGGTCAGCATTGTCGGTATCGGCATGCGCAGCCATGTGGGAGTGGCCTCCACCATGTTCCGAGCGCTGAGCCAAGAGGGTGTGAACATCCAGATGATCTCGACCTCCGAAATCAAGACCTCGGTGGTGATCGACGAGAAGTACCTGGAACTGGCTGTGCGCGCCTTGCACACAGCGTTTGGCTTGGACAAGAGCGAATAATTTTCGCAACTTTCCAAAAACGCTCAAAAAAGCTGTTTACAATAACGTCATTCCGGAAACGTGACCGAGTGGCCGAAGGTGCTCCCCTGCTAAGGGAGTATGGGGTGTAGAGCCTCATCGAGGGTTCGAATCCCTCCGTTTCCGCCAGATGCAAGAAAAAAGCTCGCAAGAGCTTTTTTCTTTCTGGTGAAGAGGTTTGAAGAATTTCCTAAAAATTTTAGGGTTAAAAATTCTGGTATAGTCCAAGGCTTCGCTGATCACGGCGAAGCAAAAAATCTGAAGTAATTCAGGTTTGCATCTTTAAAAAGATACAGCCGATAAGCGTGGGCGTTTGAAGGCGAATTGCCAAGTTCTTTGGAACTAAAAACAAACGCTCATGGAAATAAAGAAGTGAAGTTCACTTCAATTCCGTTTTTATGAGTGAGTCGCAAGACTTTAAATTCAAGATCGAACTGTAGAGTTTGATCCTGGCTCAGATTGAACGCTGGCGGCATGCCTTACACATGC
>NZ_JAZHFR010000073.1:0-18533 GCF_036541385.1 Comamonas sp. GCA5
CGGATCTGCTGGATATCCGCTGGAGCAGCCAATCGCTTGAGCGCAACGTCTTGAGCAAGACCTACCGATGGGAGGAGCCCCGCCTGCCAATGCCTGTGAGTTCATTCACCAGGTGATTTTTTGCAGAATGAACGACTGCTTTTGGCCGATAGCCGCCATAGGTGGCGGAGCGCTAACCTCCCCACCCCACCCCACCCCACCCCACGCGCGCGTAAGCGTCGCGCGTGCCAAGGATAAACAATCAAATTTCCGGCGGCTGTTTGAGTGAAGCGCCAGAGGCGCGCAGCGAGTTCCGCCGGATCAGCCGCCTGCAAGGCGCGCGTTTTCTTTCCCCGGTTTCTTTTGGCAAGACAAAAGAAACCGGGTCGCTGCCGGTCGACTACCGGCCTCGAAAAGCAATCCAAAAGCAGAAGTCAAAAAAAGCCCACCCACAAAAAAGGCTTGAAACCACGTCCACACGGTTTCAAGCCTTTGAAGCCTCTAGCGCTGATGTAGAAAGCACCACCAGCTACGCTTTTAGATCAAGCAGCCTCCGCCACTACGGGCACCTGCTTGGCCCGCCGCGCCTGGGCCGTCAAGGCGCAGCCCATGGAGGCGGTCATGATCAACGCAATCGCCACGCACTGCGTGAAGCTCAGCACCTCGCCCAAAAACACCAGGGCCAGGAGCGCGGCCACGGCGGGTTCCATGCTGATCATGGTGCCGAAGACGTGTTTGGGCAGGTGCTTGAGGGCGAACAACTCCAGCGAGATCGGGATGGCGCTGGAGATCAGGGCCACGGCCAGGCCGGTCAGCAGCACGCTGGGCGACAGCAGCGCCGCGCCGGCATGGGCCAGGCCCACGGGCACGACCACCAGGGCGGCCACCGCTGCGCCCAGGGGGGCGGTGATGCTGATGGGCAGGTGGCCCACGCGCTTGCCGAAGTTGATGTAGCAGGCCCAGCCGATGGCGCCGAACGCGGCGTAGGCGATGCCGGCGGGGTCGAGCGTGTTCACGTCGTGGCCCAGGGGCAGCAGCAGGCCCAGGCCCAGCACGGCCAGGGCGATCCACCCATAGTCCAGCGGCCGGCGCGATGACCAGACGGCGACGGACAGGGGGCCGGCAAATTGGATCGCCACGGCAACGCCGAACGGCAGGGTGCGCAGCGACAGGTAGAACGACAGGCACATGACGCCCAGCGTGGCGCCGTACAGCGCGATGGAGCGCAGATCGTGGCGCGCGATGGGGGCCCGCCAGGGGCGCCAGAACAGCAGCATCAGCGCGGCGGCAAAGCCCAGTCGCAGCGCCGTCGTGCCCTGCGCACCGATCTCCGGGAACAGGCTGTGCTTGGCCCAGGAGGTGCCGGTGCACAAAAAGGCGATGGAGCCCAGGATTGCCAGGATGGGAAGCAAAAAGATGGGGCGCTGCGCTGACATAGGGCGTGAATGTAGCGCTTTGCGGGCCACCGTGGTGCGCGTGCGGTAGGAGGCACAGGGCGTGTGGTGGTGCAGCCGATCCGCGGGACCGTCAAAGGCCTGTGGGGGTACCCGGGCTTGCCGCTGGTGGGCATGGCTGCCCGGTCTCTATGGCCTGCCGTGGAGCCGGCATGTGGGCCTGGGCGCAAGTGCGGCGGGTGGGCTGCAGGCCACCAGGGCAGTTCCAAGACCTGGGTGGCGTGATTTATCGGGTGTTTTCACTGTCTAGCACCCACAGGATCACCGCAGCCTGCTCTGATTTTTAGGGTGTACACGCCGGCCAACCCCGTGTGGTGCAAGGGCTTGACCTTCCCATCATGGCAAGCCTTAGTCTGGCGCCATTGCATTTTGACCAGGAGTTTTGCCATGCAATTTCACATCGACAGCATGACCTGCGGCGGCTGCGCCCGCAGCGTGACCAAGGCGATCCAATCCGTGGATGCCGCCGCGCAGGTGACGGTGGACATCCCCACCCACACGGTACAGGTGCAGACCACGGCCCCGCAGGCCGCGGTGGTGGCGGCGCTGGAAGAGGCGGGCTACCCCGCGCAGGTGCAGTAAGCGCGCTGCGCCACCCCGTGGGGGTTGGCGGCAGCGCCTGACCCACGCCACGCGCGTCCAAAAGGCCATGGCACATGCCATGGCCTTTTTTGTGGGGCGTTGCGGTGATGGGAGGTGGTTAACGGGTGGGCGGGCAGCAGGTGGTTTGGGCCGGGGCCGCACCTCCCTCCGCGCCGGGGGCGGAGAGGTCGGCTGTCTCCAGCCCTTGCAGGATGGGGCAGTCGGGCCGTTCATCGCCCGCGCAGCAGGCGGTCAGCGCCTGCAGGGTGTCGGACATCTGCTGCAGCTCCTGGATGCGCCGCTGCAGGTCCTGGATGTGTTGCAGTGCCACGCGCTTCACGTCCGCGCTTTTGCGGCTGCGGTCCCGCCACAGGTCCAGCAGGTCGTGAATCTCCGCCACCGCAAACCCCAGATCGCGTGCGCGGCGGATGAACCGCAGCATGTGCACATCCGACCCGCTGTAAGCGCGGTAGCCGGACTCGGTGCGGTGGATAGGCGGAATCAGCCCCACCGACTCGTAATAGCGAATCATCTTGGCCGACACGCCCGAGGCCTTGGCCGCTTCTCCGATGTTCATAGGCTTTCTCCGAAAATTTTCACAGTGCACCGATGCTTGGGAACATGTGGCACAGCGCTGGCACTACGGCAGACCTGCCGCAGCGCTGCTGCGCGACAGGTCTGCATCCATCTCCTGACGCGCCGTGGGTGTTTGAGCGGCGCGCTGGTACAGCGCACAGCGAGTTTCGCGGCGGGTAGGCCCAAGCGCATCTTTGGTGACTTTCTGGGCGCACCCAGAAAGTCACTCGGCCGCCGGGACGAACTCCCGGCCTCTGCCGTCAAAGACGGGATGGTCGCAATCGATCAGGCCGCAGCCTCTGCCATCGGCGCCTTAAAGCTGCGCAAGCGCAAGGCATTGCCCAGCACAAACACACTCGACAGTGCCATGGCACCGGCCGCAAAAATCGGCGACAGCAGGACACCATACGCGGGATAGAGCACGCCGGCAGCCACGGGGATCAGCGCCGTGTTGTAGGCAAAGGCCCAGAACAGGTTCTGCCGGATGTTGCCCATGGTGGCCTTGGACAGCGCAATCGCATTCGGCACGCCCTGCAGGCTGCCGGACATCAGCACCACGTCGGCGGCTTCCACGGCCACATCGGTGCCGGTGCCAATCGCGATGCCGACATCGGCCGCGGCCAGCGCGGGCGCGTCGTTGATGCCATCGCCGACAAAGGCGACATGGCCGTGCGTGGCCTGCAGCTGCTGCAGCGTGGTGACCTTGCCTTCGGGCAGCACCTCGGCCACCACTTCGTCAATGCCCAGGCGCGCGGCAATCGCCTGTGCGGTGCGGGCGTTGTCGCCGGTGATCATGATGACCTTCAGCCCCAGGGCATGCAGGGCGGCAATGGCACCGGGCGTGCTGGGCTTGATGGGGTCGGCCACGGCCACGATGGCGGCCAGCTGCCCATCGATCGCCACGTACAGCGGCGACTTGCCTTCGCTGCCCAGGCGGGCCGCTGTGGGGGCGAAGCGCGCCACGTCCAGCCCCAGGGCGTGCATGAAGCGGTCGGCGCCGACCTCCACGCGCTGGCCCAGGGCCGTGGCGCGCACGCCCATGCCGGTGATGGAGGCAAAGTCGCTGAGGGCAGGCACGGTCAGCTGCTCGTGCTCGGCGGCTTGCACGATGGCGCGGGCAATCGGGTGCTCGGAGCGTGATTCGGCGGCCGCGGTCAGCGCCAGCACCTGGGCGCGGTCAAAGCCCTCGGCCACTTCCAGGTCGGTCAGCGCGGGGTGGCCTTCGGTCAGGGTGCCGGTCTTGTCCACGGCCACGGCCTGGGTGTGCTTCAGCAGCTGCAGCGCCTCGCCCTGGCGGAACAGCACGCCCAGCTCGGCGCCCCGCCCGGTGCCCACCATGATGGAGGTGGGGGTGGCCAGGCCCATGGCGCAGGGGCAGGCGATGATGAGCACGGCCACGGCATTGACCAGCGCAAAGCTTAGCGCCGGCGTGGGGCCGAACACCAGCCACACGAGGAAGGTGAGCACGGCGGCGGCCATCACGGCGGGCACGAACCACAGCGTGACCTTGTCCACCACGGCCTGGATGGGCAGCTTGCCGCTCTGGGCCTGCTCCACCAGCCGGATGATCTGGGCCAGCACGCTGGCGCTGCCCACGGCCGTGGCGCGCAGGGTGAAGGCGCCGGTCTGGTTGACCGTGCCGCCCACCACGCGGTCATCGATGGTTTTGGCGACGGGCACGGGCTCGCCGGTGATCATGGATTCGTCCACATAGCTCTGGCCGTCCAGCACCGTGCCGTCCACGGGCACGCGCTCGCCGGGGCGCACCTGGATGAGGTCACCGGTCTGCACGTCGGCTGCCGGCAGCTCCACCCACTGCCCGTCGCGCTGCACGCGCGCCGTCTGCGGCTGCAGGCCGATGAGCCGCTGGATGGCCTGCGAGGTGCGGCCCTTGGCGCGGGCCTCCAGCATGCGGCCCAGCAGGATCAACGCGACGATGACGGCGGCGGCCTCAAAGTACACATTCACCGTGCCGGCGGGCAGCAGGCCGGGCAGGAAGGTGGCGACCACGGAATAGCTGAACGCCGCCAGCGTGCCCACGGCGACCAGGGAATTCATGTCTGGCCCGCCGCGCAGCAGGGCGGGCAGGCCCTTGGTGTAAAAGCGCCGCCCGGGAATCAAGAGCACCAGCGCGGTCAGCACACACTGCAGGTACCAGCTGTTCTGCAGGCCGATGGTGCCCGCCACCCAGTGGTGCATGCCGGGGATCAGGTGCGAGCCCATCTCCAGCACAAACACCGGCAGCGCCAGCACCGTGGCCAGGGTGAAGTCGCGCTGCAGCGCGGCGTATTCGGCTTCCTTGTGTGCGGCCTGGGCCTCGGCTTGCGCCCGCGCGGCCTGGGTGTCGATGGGTTGGCCGGGGTAGCCGGCCTTGTCCAGCGCGGCCAGCAGGGCCTCCAGCGTGGCGCTGCCTTGCACCGTGGCGCGCTCGGTGGCCAGGTTCACCTGGGCCGCGGTCACGCCGGGCACTTTTTGCAGGGCACGCTCCACCCGGCCCACGCAGCTGGCGCAGGTCATGCCTTCCACGGCCAGCTCGACGGTCTGGCTGGGCACCTCGTAGCCGGCCTTTTCAATCGCTTGCACCACGGCGGCCGTGTCCAGCGGGCCAGCAGGCTGGATGTGGATGCGCTCGGTGGCCAGGTTGACACTGACCTCGGCCACGCCGGGCACCTGGCGCACGGCCTTTTCGACCCGGCCCACGCAGCTGGCACAGCTCATGCCATGCACGGGCAGGCTGAGGGCCGCCGCCGCGGCGGCGGGGTGGGCGTGGGGCGTGGATGGTAGGGTGGACATACGCAGAACCTGTGGTGCTAGAAGGAATAGGGTGCAGCGTAATCCTTGACATCATGGGAAGGTCAAGCGCAGGGGCATGGTGGCCTGCCCGGGCAGCAAAAAGGCTTGCACACTGTGCAAGCCTTTTGACCTTCCAGCGCTTGTGGCGTAAGCGCAGGTAGCTATGGTTTTGGTAGTTAGAGCAAGGACTTGGCGTTGTCCAGCACCAGGTCGCAGGCCTTTTCCTTGAGGTCGCCCTGGAGCTTATCCATGCTGAAGCTCTGGCCGTTGCTGCCGGTTATCATGCCGCCCAGCCCCTGGAGGTAGCCCGGGTCCTTGGGGGCGGGCTGCTGGGGTGTCACGCCCAGCTTGCCCAGCAACTGGGTTTTGACCTGCTCGGCCTTGTTGGGGTTCAGGTAGTTGTTCTTCATGCAGTAGGTGATGACACCCGCCGCGTTGCCGGCCGTGCCGGAGGCCGGGACGCCCAGCGAAGACAGCATGCCGCTGGAAGCGGCGCCACTGTGGCCCAGCAGGCCGCCCAGGGCCGAGGTGTTGCTGTTGTCGCTGGCCGCGGTGCTGCCACCGCCCAGCGAGGACGCCTGCTGGCGCAGCGTGTCGCCCCAGTTGGCGGCGTGGGCGCCCAGGGAGAGGCCGCCGGCAGCGGCACAGAGCAAAGTGGAAGCGATCCAGCGTGTCATGGCAGATTCCTCAATCGGGTGGAAGGGCCGCACCCAAGCGAGCGCGGCCCGGGATGGTGTCAGCGGGCGGCGCCTGCCGCGGCGGGGGCGGCGGCCGGCGTGGTCGTGGTGGCTGCGGGGGCGGGCTTGGCCTCCAGCGTGGTGCGGACCTGGCGCGTGCCGGCAGGGGGATTCGGGAAATCGGTCAGCGCCGCATCGAACAGCACGTTCCAGATCACCTGGTCGTCCATGCGCACCTCGTCGTATTCGGCCGAGGTTTCGTAGACGATCTGCTGGGTCTGCTGATCGCGCAGCACCAGCTTGACGGCGCGGTAGTAGACCATGGGGGGCGTGTCCATCATCCAGTTCATGCCCAGGCCGCCGCCCCAGCGGCCGCCGTAGGCCATGCCCCAGCCAAAGCGTGGGCCGTAGAACCAGTCGTCATAGGCGGGGTGGTAGGCCCGGCCCTGGGACGCCGTGGCCCCGACCTGGACCACCAGGCGTGCCAGCTCGGGGCGCGGGTCGCGCGTCAGGCCCACGCGGCGCAGGGCCTGCTCGGCCGCGGCCTCGATCCGGGCAAAACTCTGCTGCTGGGTCTGGGAGGGCAGCAGCTCCAGCCGATAGGTGGCGGGCAGTTGCACGCCACCCATGCTGGCATAGGTCTGCACGCTGCTGGTGATCTGGCGCGGGCCGCTGGCGCAGCCAGCCAGCACGGCGGCGCTGGCCAGCACGGCAACCAGGGCCCAGCGGCGGGAAGTGGAGGGAAGGCGGTGTGGCTGCATGGACGCTCCTTGGTCGGTAGCTGGGACAACGTTCCTGCCCACCATTGTGCTGACAAGCACGGGCCGGGGGAACCTGGGGTCTGAAGATGGCAGTTGGAACCGCCGTGACCGCCACAAGTTCCTGTGGCTGCAACCGGGGCGGGGCCCGGCGCCCACAAAAAAGCCCCGCACAGGGCGGGGCTGGGTGCCGGTGCAGGCGTGGCTTAGCCGATCTGCACCACCTGCACGCCGCCGGGCAACGTGGGGGTGGTGGGCAGCTCTTCGTGGTCGAAGGCCATGTCGCCATTCGGGTCGGCCACGCCGGTGGCCTGGGCGTCCTTGAAGTTGTGCAGCGCGGGATCCATCATGTGCGTGGTCACGATGTTGCCCATGGCGCGGAACATGCTCTCGATGCGGCCGGGGAACTTCTTGTCCCACTCGCGCAGCATGTCGCCCACGGCCACGCGCTGCAGGCCGTCCTGGCTGCCGCAGAGGTTGCAGGGGATGATGGGAAAGTTCTGGTACTGGGCCCAGCGCGTGGTGTCCTTTTCGGGCACGTAGCACAGCGGTCGGATGACCACGTGCTTGCCGTCGTCGCTGACCAGCTTGGGCGGCATGCCCTTCATGCGGCCGCCGTAGAACATGTTCAGCATCAGCGTCTGCACGATGTCGTCGCGGTGGTGGCCCAGGGCCACCTTGGTGCAGCCCAGGCGGTCGGCCACCGAGTACAGAATGGCCCGGCGCAGGCGCGAGCACAGGCCGCAGGTGGTCTTGCCCTCGGGGATCACACGCTTGACGACGCTGTAGGTGTCCTGGGTTTCGATGTGGTAGTCCACGCCGATGGACTGGAAGTACTCGGGCAGGATGTGGTCGGGGAAGCCGGGCTGCTTCTGGTCCAGGTTCACGGCCACGATCTCGAACTTCACGGGCGCGCGCTTTTGCAGCTTGCGCAGGATGTCCAGCAGCGTGTAGCTGTCCTTGCCGCCGGACATGCAGACCATGATCTTGTCGCCGTCCTCGATCATGTTGAAGTCCATGATCGCGCGGCCCACTTCACGGCACAGGCGCTTTTCCAGCTTGATCTGCTCGCGTTCGATCTTGATCTTGCCGGGCTTGGTTTCGGCGGCGGTCTCGCCTTGCGCAGCTGCCTCGGCGGCTTCGTCGGCGATCCAGGGGTTTTCAGTCACAGCATTCATGGGGTTCACCATTGTCCGGTTTCGACGCGAATGGCTACTTCGCAGTCGTCAAAAATCTCTAGCTTGGCAATCTTCACACGCACGCCCAGCACGCCGGGCAGTGCCATCAGGTTTTGTGCCAGCACACCGGTCAGGCGCTCCAGCAGGTCTGTATGACCGGCGGTGCACGTGTCGATGATGGCGTTGCGCGCCAGTCGGTAGTCCAGCACCTGGGCAATGTCATCGCTGGCGGGCAACAGGGGCTGCACACCCATGTTCAGCTCGGCGTCGACCTGAATGGGTTGGGCTGCCTCACGCTCGAAGTCAAGAATGCCCAGGCGTGCGTTCAAGCGCAGCCCTGAGAGCGAAATCGTGCGTTGGCCGGTGGTAACCGATGACATAGTGGGTGCCCAGAGCGCCGCTTGCAGGCCTGCATCTTCTGGCAATTTGCGTATCAATCTTGGTGGGAGGGCACCGTCAAAAACCCCGGTGTACTGCGGCTTGCGCCGTTTTGGCACGCAGCGCGCTCCGCTGGGGTGACAATGCAGGGTTCATGACAGAACCCACAATTTTAACGAACGCCTTGCGTTCGCACATCGATCAGGCCATTGCCGAGGCCGGCGGCTGGCTGGGCTTTGACCGTTTCATGGCCCTGGCCCTGTACACCCCGGGACTGGGCTATTACGCCAACGACACGGCCAAGTTTGGGGCCATGCCCGATTCCGGCAGCGATTTCGTGACCGCCCCCGAGCTGTCACCCGTGTTTGGCCAGTTGCTGGCCGCGCAGGTGGCCGAGGCCCTGGCCGCGACCGGCACGCGCGAGGTGTGGGAGTTCGGTGCCGGCACGGGGGCCCTGGCCCTGCAGGTGCTGGATGAGCTGCAGCGGCTGGGCGTGGCCATTGAGCGTTACACCATCGTCGACCTGTCCGGCACGCTGCGTGCGCGCCAGCAGGCGCGCCTGGCGGCCCATGCGCCGACCGTGGTCTGGGCCGATGCCCTGCCTGCGCGGATGCAGGGCGTAGTGATCGGCAACGAGGTGCTGGATGCCATGCCCGTGCAACTGCTGGCCCGTGTAGGCGGCGTGTGGCATGAGCGCGGCGTGGCGCTGCAAGGCGAGGCCCTGGTCTGGGCCGATCGGCCCACCGACCTGCGCCCCCCGCTGGAGGTGGAGGGTGAGCACGATTACGAGACCGAAATCCACGCCCAGGGCGAGGCCTTCATCCGCACCCTGGGCGAGCGCCTGGAGCGCGGTGCCGCCTTCTTCATCGACTATGGTTTTGGCGAGTCGGAGTACTACCACCCGCAGCGCCACATGGGCACCACGGTCTGCCACTACCAGCACCAGGTGGACAGCGACCCGCTGGACAAGATCGGCCTCAAGGACATCACGGCCCACGTCAACTTCACCGGCACCGCCGTGGCTGCGCAGGAGGCCGGCCTGGAAGTGCTGGGCTACACCACCCAGGCGCATTTCCTCATCAACTGCGGGCTGCAGCAAAAACTGGAGCAGCTGACGCAGGTCCAGCGCGTGCCAGCGCTCAAATTGATGATGGAGCACGAGATGGGCGAGCTGTTCAAGGTCATCGGCCTGTGCAAGGGCGTCGAGCCCTGGAGCGCCCTGGGCTTTGTCCAGGGTGATCGCACCCACCGGCTCTGAGCCCCGCACCGGACGCTGCACATGATTCGCTGGATGCTGCTGATCTTTGTCCTGCTGGTGCTGCTCAACAGCGCCACCGGGGTGATCCGCAAGGTCGGCTTGGGCCGCCTGCCCGGGGACTTCACCTTCCGCCTGCTCGGGCGCGAGGTTTTCCTGCCCTGCGCCAGTGCCGTGCTGGTGACGGTGCTGCTGTTCAGCACCATCAAATTGCTGGCCTGGTTGTTCTGAAAAAGTGAGCTGCTGGCGCAGGCTGCGTCAGCGAAAAACCGCTTTTTGCTCAAGCACTGCCCGGCCGAGGGGCGCGCCTGACCGACTTGCAAAAGGCGGGCCCACCACCATGTGCAGGCTTTGAGAGTTCCTGGAGCCGCCATGACCACGCCCGAAGCCCTGCACATCGTCTGCCCCCACTGCCACAAGACCAACCGCGTGGCGGCCCAGCACCTGGGCCATGCGCCCGACTGCGGCAGCTGCCACCAGCCGCTGTTCACGGGGGAGCCCGTGGCGCTGGACGCCGACAGTTTTGCCAAGCACGTGGGGCGCAGCCACATCCCGGTGGTGGTGGACTTCTGGGCCCCCTGGTGCGGTCCCTGCCGCATGATGGCGCCGGCCTTTGCCCAGGCCGCCCAGCAACTGTCACCCCAGGTGCGGCTGGCCAAGCTGGACACCGAGGCCCACCCCCAGGCGGCCGCACCCTACAACGTGCGCAGCATTCCCACCATGATCGTGTTCCAGCACGGCGTGGAAAAGGCGCGCATCTCCGGGGCCTTGCCGGCCGGCGAGATCGTGCGCTGGGTGCGCTCGGTGGTGGGCTGAGCGCCGCTCAGCAGCGCAGGTCACGCAACTGGAGGCGGGCTTGGTAGAGCGCCAGCTCGGCCTGGCCTTTTTGGTCGGCGCGGGCCTGCGCAACCTGGGCTTCCAGGCTGGGTAAGCGCAGGTCCAGCCATTCGCAGTGCAGCTTCTCGGTGGCGCTGAGTCGCATTCTGCGTCGGTCGACAGCCAGTGCTTCCGGTGACTTGCAGGTGATCGGACGTATGGCTTCGGCGCGTGGGCGCTGGGTGATTGCGCGTTGCACATCGGGGTGGCGTTGTACGGTGCCGGTGGCGCGGCTGAGCCCCTGCGTCGGGCTGGTGTCAATCGCCTGGGCTCCGGGACAGGGTGCGTGGGAACAACGGGTGTTGCCGTGGATGTCACAGCGGTAGACCTGCTGCGCCTGTACGTGGCAGGCGACCAGGCCCCACAGCGCCGCCATGGCGAGAGGTGTTGAACGCATGCACCGGATGGTAGGGGCTACCTGCGGGTGACGTCCAGCGATGCCCGCAGGCCAGCCCCTCCACGGTGTTGCCTCCAGCAGACGCAGCCGCTCAGCGGGCGGGTGCTGCAGACAGCGTTTGCAAGGCCTGCACCAGCGCCTGGATGTCGGCATCGGTGGTGTGGGCGCTGACCGAGGCGCGGACCACGGCGCTCAAGCCGCGGGCCTGCATGTCCAGCGGGGTGAAGCCCATGCCGCTGGCGGCCACCTGGATGTGGCCCTGCAGCAGTGCCTGCTGCACCTGGGCAGGGGTGTGGCCCTGCAGCGTGAACGGCACGATGCCGCAGTCGGCGGGGGCGGCAGCCAGGCTGTGCAGGCGCAGGCCCGGCACATCCGCCAGGGCGCTGCGCAGTTGCCGCGCGCGCTCGGCGATGGCGGCAAAGCGCTGGGACCAGCCCTCGGCCTGGGCCGTGTCCAGCGCGGCCAGCAGGCCCAGCTTCAGGGCGACCGAGGATTCGGACTGCTCCAGCATCCGCGCATCCTGGCGCAGCACCGGGCCGGTGGGGGTGATGGGGCAGGACACATGGTCCACCGTCATGGGCTGCAGCCGGGCGGTAAAGCCCGGTTTCAGGTACACCAGCCCGGTGCCGCGCGGGCCACACAGCCATTTGCGGCCCGGGGCCGTAAGCACATCGCACTGCAGGGCCTGCACATCGACGGGGATGTGGCCCAGGGCCTGGGCCGCATCGATGATGTAGGGGATGCCATGGCGGGCGCACAGCTGGCCCAGGGCCTGGGCGTCATACACCGTGCTGCCGTTGGCCGGCACCCAGGTCAGCGCGATGAGCTGGACGCGTGCGTCCAGCCCGGCCTCCAGCGCCTCCAGGTCGATGTGGCCGTCCGCGGTGCAGGGCATGGTCTCCACCACGCAGCCGGTGCGGGCCTGCAGCTGCAGCAGCATCGCGTAGTTGCCACCCCATTCGCCCGGCGTGACCAGCACGCGGTCCCCGGCCTGCAGCGGCAGGGCGCCGACCACGGCACACCAGCCGTGGGTGTTGCCGGTGGTCAGGGCGATATCGGCCGGCTGGCAGTGCAGCAGCGCCGCCAGCTGGACGTAGAGCTGCTGCAGCTGGGGCTGGGCCTGCTGGGCGGCCACGTAGGAGCCCAGGGCCTGCTCGCGCTGCATGTAGTCGGTGACGGCCTGCAGCACGCGGTCCGGCATCAGTCCGCCGGCGGCTTGGTTGAAGTAGTGCATGGTGGGGAAAAGAGGGGGCAGGGGCCCATGCTAGCGCGACCCGGCGGCGCGGCAGGGGCCGGGGCCGTGCCCACAGGCGGCCAGCCCCTTCGTGCATCGGCAACAGGCTAGCAGCGCAGTGCGCGAAAGCGCGCCTGGGTCTGCTCCAGCGCGGCCTGGGCGGCGGCCTTGTCAGCGGGCGTCGCACGCTGCAGGTTGCGCGCCAGCACGGGCAGCTGGGAGTCCAGGGCTGCACATTCCAGCTGGGCGGCATGGGGCAGCTGGCGCCGGCGTGCGGCAATCAGCAGGTGCTCGGGCGACAGCCCTTGCAGTTGGGCGGTACCGGCGCTGACCCGCAGGGCCAGTGCGCCCCCTGGCGGGGCACTGTGCGCCGCCAGGGGCTGGGCCATGGTGGTTGGCGTGGCCAGGGCCCAGACAGCCCAGACCATCGCGTGGCAGACGCTGTGCCTTTGGCGTGGTGGGCATGGGATGGGCATGGCAGGCTGCACTGGGGTGTCAAACAGCCCGCAACTGGGCCAGCTCGGCATCGGTGAACACGCGCGAGCGGGTCAGGAAGGCCTTGCCTTCGGGGCCTTCCAGCGACAGGGTGCCGCCGCCATGGCCGTCGATCACGTCGATGATGAGCTGGGTGTGCTGCCAGTACTCGAACTGCGAGGCGCTCATGTAGAACGGCAGGCCGCCGATCTCGCCCAACTGCACATCGCCGGGGCCGATGGTCAACTCGCCCTCGATGTAGCAGTTGGCGGCGCTGTTGTCGCAGCAGCCCCCGGATTGGTGAAAGAACAGCCGGGGCCCGTACTTGGCGCGCAGCACGTCGATCAGCTCCAGCGTCGCCGGGGTGGCAATGACTCGCTTGACCATGGCGGGCTCCTTGCTATGCAGTTTGACGGCTGTGTGCGCTCTGCATGCACTCCAGCGGCCGGTTGGTGGTTCAAGTTCCATACCAGCGGGGTGGTGCAAGAAGGGCCGGGCACCGGCCCCACCCTTCTTGCATCTCGCTGCACTCTTCCCTCCGCTGTGCTATCGCTTTGGACTGCCAGTTGCGCTCTGCAAGCGCGCTGGCAGCCGATTTTGTGAAATACAACACGACCACGACTTCACGGTGGCAGGAGGGCGCCGCAGGCGAGGCGCAACCCCGAAGGCAGTAGCAGCGCTACGGCGAGGGGTTGCAACGACGCATCCGGCGTTCTCCTTCCACCGTTGCCGCTCAGAAGAAGCCGAGCTTGGTTTCGGAGTAGGACACCAGCAGGTTCTTGGTCTGCTGGTAGTGATCCAGCATCTGCTTGTGGTTCTCGCGCCCGATGCCCGACTCCTTGTAGCCCCCGAACGCCGCGTGCGCGGGGTAGTGGTGGTAGCAGTTGGTCCACACGCGCCCGGCCTTGATGGCGCGGCCCATGCGGTAGGCCACGTTGCCGTTGCGGCTCCAGACGCCGGCGCCCAGGCCGTAGAGCGTGTCATTCGCCAGCGCCAGGGCTTCTTCCTCGGTCTTGAAGGTGGTCACGGCCAGCACGGGGCCGAAGATCTCCTCCTGGAAGATGCGCATCTTGTTGTGGCCCTTGAAGATGGTGGGCTGCACGTAGTAGCCGCCGGACAGGGCGCCGCCCAGTTGGGCCTGGGCGCCGCCGATCAGTACCTCGGCGCCTTCCTGCCGGCCCAGGTCCAGGTAGGACAGGATCTTGGTCAACTGCTCCTTGCTGGCCTGCGCGCCCATCATGCTGCTGGGGTCCAGCGGGTCGGCGTGCTTGATGGCTGCCACGCGCTGGAGCACGCGTTCCATGAACTTCTCGTAGATCGACTCCTGGATCAGCGCGCGGCTGGGGCAGGTGCAGACCTCGCCCTGGTTGAAGGCGAACAGCACCAGGCCTTCGATGGCCTTGTCGAGGAAGCTGTCGTCCTTGTCCATCACGTCGGCGAAGAAAATGTTGGGCGACTTGCCACCCAGCTCCAGCGTGGCCGGGATCAGGCTGTTGGCCGCCGCCTGGGCGATCACGCGGCCGGTGCTGGTGGAGCCAGTGAAGGCGATCTTGGCGATGCGCTTGCTTTGTGCCAGCGGCATGCCGGCCTCGCGGCCGAAGCCGTTGACGATGTTCAGCACGCCGGGCGGCAGCAGGTCACCGACCAGGCCCATCAGCACCAGGATGGACACGGGCGTGGATTCGGCGGGCTTGAGCACCACGCAGTTGCCCGCGGCCAGCGCGGGCGCCAGCTTCCAGGCCGCCATCAGGATGGGGAAGTTCCAGGGGATGATCTGCCCGACCACGCCCAGCGGCTCGTGGAAGTGGTAGGCCACGGTCTCGTTGTCGATCTGGCTGATGCCGCCTTCCTGGGTGCGCACCGCGCCGGCAAAGTAGCGGAAGTGGTCGGCGGCCAGCGGAATGTCGGCGGACAGCGTCTCGCGGATGGCCTTGCCGTTGTCGATGGTCTCCACATAGGCCAGCAGCTCGCGGTGGGCATCAATTCGGTCGGCAATCTGCAGCAGGATGTTGCTGCGCTCGATGGCTGAGGTCTTGCCCCAGGCATCGGCGGCAGCGTGGGCCGCGTCCAGGGCCTTTTCGATGTCGGCCGCCGTGCCGCGTGCCACGCGCGTGTAGACCTGGCCGGTGATCGGCGTGACCACATCGAAATACTCGCCACCGCTGGGCGGCACCCACTGGCCGCCGATGTAGTTGTCGTAGCGGTCTTGGTAGTGGTGCAGCGCACCGGATTGGCCGGGAAGGGCATAAGCCATGGCAAACCTCCAGAACAAAGGAAACGAGGGTGGGTGTGGGCCGACGTGGGCCCAACCGGCACATGTTCCTCTGTGTCCCTGCCCGGGTGTTTGGCGGTTTTCCCTGGGAAGCGCTGCCTCGGCGTCCCCGCCTACAGCACCTGGGCTACGGCCTGCTGGCGCGCGCTGGCCACGGCCTCGCCAATCGCCGGGCCCTTTAGCCCGCGCTGGGCCGCGGCCTGGGCGACGGGCGCGGTGTCCACGGCCAGGGCTGCGTCCAGCGCCGTCTGCAGGCGCTGGCGCTGGGGGTAGGGGCGGTCCTCAAAGCCGATGCGGCCGCGGGCATCGCATTCGCAGGCCAGCAGTGCCTCGGCAAAGCGTGCGGGCTTGCGCAGGGCGTCGCAGCGTTCCAGCAGGCGCAACACGGCCGCGGGGTTCAATTCCCCGCTGCGGTGGATGTTGCCGTGCTCGCGCGCCACCACGTCGGCCAGTTCCTTGCAATCGTTGGGCACGCGCCAGCGCGCGCACACGCCCTGCAGCAGGCGGGCGCTGCGCTGTTCGTGGCCGATGTGGCGCGGCAGCATCTCGGCCGGCGTGGTGCCCTTGCCGAAGTCGTGGCACAGGCAGGCAAAGCGCACGCTCAGCGGCGACTGCAGCTGCGCGGCCATGTCCAGCACCAGCATGGCGTGCACGCCGCTGTCCACCTCGGGGTGGTATTCGGCGCGCTGTGGCACGCCCCACAGACGGTCCAGCTCGGGCAGCAGCACGCGCAGGGCGCCGCAGGCGCGCAGCACCTCGAACATGCGCGAGGGCTGGGCTTCCATCAGCCCGCGGCTGATTTCTTGCCAGACGCGCTCGGGCACCAGGTGGTCGGCTTCGCCCGCGTCCACCATCTCGCGCATCAGCTGCAGTGTCTCGGGGGCCACATGGAAGTCGGTGAAGCGCGCGGCAAAGCGCGCCACGCGCAGGATGCGCACCGGGTCTTCGCGGAAGGCCACGGTCACATGGCGCAGCACCCTGGCCTGCAAGTCGGCCTGGCCGTGGTAGGGATCAAAAACGTCTTCGGCGCCCGTCCAGCCTGCGGGAGCTGCTATCGCATTGATGGTCAGGTCGCGGCGCGCCAGGTCTTCTTCCAGCGTCACGTCGGGGGCGGTGTGGACCACAAAGCCGCGGTAGCCCCTGCCACTCTTGCGCTCGGTGCGCGCCAGGGCGTATTCCTCGTGGGTCTCGGGGTGCAGGAACACCGGGAAATCGCGCCCCACGGGTGTGAAGCCGCGCGCCGTCATGTCCTCGGGGGAGGCGCCCACGACCACCCAGTCGGTGTCGTGCACCGGGCGCTGCAACAGGCGGTCGCGCACCGCGCCGCCAACCATGTAAATCTTCATGTAGCCAAGTGTAGGGCCGCTGCCGTCGCCGACGCCCGGCAGCGTGCGATGCACCGCGCCCGCCGGGGGACGGATTTTGTTTGTATAGTCGCCCCCTTCTTGCCCTGGGGTGCGCCATGTCCTTGCTTTCTTCCCTCACCATTGCCCAGTTGAACCCGGATGGCAGCGTGCCCGTGCCCGAGGCCCCGGACGCCCAGGCCCAGGCCGCCGCCGCGGCACTGGAGCGCGAAGCCCAGTTGGAAACCCTGCAGGAACAAATGGAGGCGCTGCAGGAGGTGCTGGCCAAGCCGCTCAAGGACATCCTGGCCGACCACGCGCAGAGCCAGAAGACCGCCGCCGCCTGGGAGGCCTTTGGCGCCATGTGGATGCTGTCGCAGCGCGCCATGCGCCGCGTGGCCATGGAGCTGGCCGCGCAGCAGGGCGTGAGCGAGGACGAGGTGGTGGCCCGGGCCCTGCGCTACGCCAACGCGGTGCTCAACACCGAGGACGAGGACCTGGGCGGCACCCTGGCCCCGGCCCAACTGGCGCACATTGCGCGGCACAAGCCCATGCTGCGCAAGCAGTTCAAGTAGGCCCGCCCGCCAGGGGCGCACCGGTGCGCCGCCCGGCGCGTTTCAGCGCTGGGTGCGGTAGGGTTCGTCGAAGTCGCGGAAGTCGTGCTCGGCCTCGGCCTGCGTGATCCAGGCCTGGACGGCCGGCACGGCGCGCACGCGCTGCACGTAGTCGGCAATCGCGGGTGGCACGGGCAGGCCGTAGGTGTGCAGGCGCATGCACACCGGGGCGAAGTAGGCGTCGACCATGCTGAACCGGCCGAACAGCATGGGGCCGCCGTGGGATTGCAGCAGTTCGCTCCACATGTCGACCAGGCGGGCCACATTGGCGCGCACGGCCGCCTGCTCGGCCCAGATCTTGGCGCCGACCTCGGGCAGCCGGGCCTCGATGTTCATGGGACAGTGGCTGCGCAGGGCGGTGAAGCCGCTGTGCATCTCGGCGCAGAGGCTGCGGGCGCGGGCGCGGTCGGTCACCGACGCCGGCCAGATGCCGGCCTGGGGGAAGGTCTCGGCCAGGTACTCGGCAATCGCCAACGTGTCCCAGATGGCCAGATCGTCGTGCACCAGCACGGGCACCGTGCCCGTGGGCGTCAGCGTGCGCAGCGTGCGCTTGAACTGCGAATCGGGCGCGAAGCTGTCGAAGCGCACCATGACTTCGTCAAAGGCGATGCCCAGCTGGCGCATCGCCACCCAGGGGCGCATGGACCAGGACGAGTAGTTCTTGTTGCCGATGTAAAGCTGCAGCATAGGAGGTCCGTTCTCACAACCATGTGACGTCGTGGCACTGTAGCGCGTGTTGTAATTCCGGCCTATGCATACCTCTGCACTTGTGATGTTTTCGGGTGGACAGGACTCCACCACCTGCCTGGCCCACGCCCTGTCGAAGTACGAGCGTGTGGAAACCCTGGGCTTTGACTATGGCCAGCGCCACAGCGTGGAGCTGCAGGCGCGGCTGACGGTGCTGCAGCAGCTGCGCACGCAGTTTCCCCAGTGGGCGCCCAAGCTGGGTGAGGACCATGTGCTGAGCCTGGACGTGCTCAAGCAGATCGGCGGCTCGTCCCTGACCGAGGACGTGGCCTTCGCCATGCAGGCCGATGGCCTGCCCAACACCTTTGTGCCCGGGCGCAACCTGCTGTTCTTGACGCTGGCCGGTGCCCTGGCCTACCGGCGCGGGCTGCAGGTCATCGTGACCGGTGTCTGCGAGACGGATTTCTCCGGCTACCCCGACTGCCGCGACGACACCATGAAGGCCATGCAGCTGGCGCTGAACCTGGGGCTGGAGCGGCGCCTGCGCATCGAGACGCCGCTGATGTGGATCGACAAGGCCGCCACCTGGCAGATGGCCCAGGACCTGGGCGGCGACGCCCTGGTGCAACTGATCGTGCAGGACACGCACACCTGCTACGAGGGCACGCGCGATGTGCTGCACGCCTGGGGCCACGGCTGCGGCCACTGCCCGGCCTGCGACCTGCGCGCCAAGGGCTGGCAGCGCTGGCGTGCGGCCCAGGGCACCTGAGCGCGCAGGGTGCTAGACCCGGGAAATGGCCGTGCGCCAAGCCCTTAGCCCTTAGCCCTTAGCCCTTAGCCCTTAGCCCTTAGCCCTTAGCCCTTAGCCCTTAGCCCTTAGCCCTTAGAACCTGTTCAGGATCTTTAATTGTTCCCTGACAATTGACGGGTGCGAACCAAGAAGTACCCCAGCGACACGAGCCGCGAGCAATTCGAGATCATCAAGCCCTTGCTGGAGGGGGCGCGC
>NZ_JAZHFR010000074.1:0-18400 GCF_036541385.1 Comamonas sp. GCA5
GCCTCGCGCTGCACCTGGGCGGCAGCCCGCTGCTGGGCCGCAGTCTGGCGCTCCTGCTGCTCGCGGGCCAGCTCCGCCGGCGTCTTGACCGCCGGCTGGGCGCCCTGCTTGGTGCTGGAGGTCATGGGCGCCGGTGCGTGCTTTTCGCGCTGCTTTTGCTCGATGGCCCGCAGGCGCTCGCTGGCCTTTTCCTGGCGCTCCTCGCTGTTGATGCGCAGCTCGCGCTCGCGCAGCGCGGTGTCCTGCTCGCGCGCCTGGGCGCGGACCTCGCGCAGGCAGTTGTCCACCGCAAAGCGCTGCCAGCAGGCTTTCTCGCCCTCCACCCTGCGGGCGTCGATCTGGGACCGCGTGTGCAGGATGTCCTGGCGCTCCTGCGCACGCTGCTGTGCGCGCTGTTGCAGCTCCTGGGGGGACGGTGCGGCCTCTGCCGCGGGCACAGGCTGGGCCTGGACCGAAAACGCCAGCCAGCCCAGGGTCAGCCAGCAGCCCGTACGCGTCAACAAGCAAGCAGATGTCATAGCTCTCAAATCAGGTCAGCCCGGTGTCCACCACCCGGCGCTCCAGCGCCAGGAACTCCTGGGATTGCATTTCGTTCAAGCGTGACACTGTACGCGGAAACTCGTGGGCCAACGGGCCTTCGGTGTACAGCTGCTCGGGCGGCACGGCGGCCGACATGATCAGCTTGACGCGCCGGTCGTAGAGCACGTCCACCAGCCAGGTGAAGCGGCGCGCCGGCGAGGCCATGTTGACCGGCATGTAGGGCACGTTGGACAGCAGTACGGTATGGAACTGCGAGGCGATTTCCAGGTAATCGTTCTGCGAGCGCGGGTTGTCGCACAGCTCGCGGAAGTCGAACCAGATCACGCCACCGGCGCGGCGCAGGGGCTTGAGTTCGCGCGACTCGATCTTGAAAACCGGTTTCTCGTCGGGCACATCGGCCAGCTTCTCGAACGCATCCTTCATCGAGGCGTCCGCCTGCGGCCCCAGCGGGCAGTGGTAGAGCTGGACCATCTCCAGCGTGCGGCGGCGGTAGTCCGTGCCGTTGTCCACATTGACCACGTCCATGCGGGCGTTGAGCAGGTCGATCGCCGGCAGGATACGGTCACGGTGCAGCCCGTCGGGGTACAGGCCGTCGGGCGTGAAATTGGAGGTGGTGACAAAGCCCACGCCATTGTCGAACAGCGACACCAGCAGGCGGTGCAGGATCATGGCGTCGGTGATGTCGGCCACGTGGAATTCGTCAAAGCAGATCAGCTTGTAGCGCTTGGCGATCTTGGCACCCAGCGCATCCAGCGGGTTCTGCGTGCCTTGCAACAGGTGCAGCTCGCGGTGCACTTCGCGCATGAATTCGTGGAAGTGCAGGCGCACCTTGCGCTTGATCGGTACGGCATTGAAAAAGCAGTCCATCAGGAAGCTCTTGCCCCGACCGACCCCGCCGTACATATAGACGCCCCGCGGAATTTCCGGCTTCTGGAACAGCTTCTTGATCGCATTCGAGCGCTTGGATTTGTAAGCCGCCCAGTCATCGGCGCAGCGCTGCAACGCATCCACGGCGCGCAGCTGCGCAGGATCGGCGGTAAAGCCCTTGGCAGCCAGCTCGGCCTCGTACGCTTGTCTCACATTCACCTTCTACCTCCAACACGGGTCCATGGCTCAAGCATGCACTCGCGTTCAGCCAAGTCTCAGGGGGAAGGAGGCGAGGATGGGGGCACGCGACACAGGTCCATCGGTGCACGGCGTCGCAGCAGGCGCGCGGACAGCAGATCCGCAGGGGCTTGTGGGTATCATGTCGAGCCAACGACAAACCTGCATTCTAGCTGCCTGCACAGGCGCTTGCGTGCCAGCACGGCGGTCGCTGCAGCGCCCCCTCTCCCGCCTTCCATGCACCTCCCCCATCTCCTGCGCCACCCCACCCTGTCGATCGCGGTCCTGCTGGCCGCGGCCGCTGCCAGCCCTTCCGCTTGGGCAGACGACGAACAGGCCTGCGCCCCCAGCACCATCGCCGCCGTGGCACGCTGGGCCGGCGTCAGCGGCCCACTGGTGCCCTGGGAGACGCCAGGTGGCCTGATCGCGGCAGCGGCCTGCAAGCCCCTGCCCGATGCACCGGAGACCACCATCGCGGCCATCGCCTTCGACACCCTGCAGGAAGGCCCCACCCAGGGCGACGGCAGCAAGCTGCAGGTGGTGGCCCTGGTCGAGCACGACACGGTGGTCGCCGCCCACCGCGCGCAGATCGAAGAGGACGCCACCACCGCCGTGGGCCGCTACCACATCGACACGGCGCGCTACAGGCTCAGCCCCAGCGTGCGCGCCTTCGGCACGGTGTTCCACAGCCACGCCCTGGGCTCACGCTGCGGCGACGCGAATGCCGGCTCCGAGCTGACGCTGTGGGTGCGCGAAGGCCCACAACTGCGCCCCGTGCTGGGCACCAACCTGCGGGGCTGGATCAGCATCGTGGGCACGCCATGCATGCTGCAAGAGAGCCTGCAGCGCAGCGAAGAGGCCCGAATCACCCTGGCCGTGGAAAAGACCAGCCGCCATGGCTTCGCCGACCTGTCCCTGACCGCGCACGTTACGCAGCACGAAGTGCGCGACGGCGCGGCCGGGCAGACCCGCCAGCGCCGGGTGCGCACCGTGCTGCGCTATGACGGCCAGTCGTATGGCAGCGACATGTTCCGCGACTTCTGGTACCCAGCCAGCCTGCGCCGCCCCTGAGACCTGCCCTGCGCACGCTGCAGACGCCAGCCTGCGGTCTGCACGGCCGCCGGATGCATCCGCAGGACCTGCATGCCTCCTATTGTCGGAATGCCTTTTGCCCCTGGCCCTGGCCCTGGCCCTGGCCCTGGATCACTCAGCATCCCCCCAAAAAAATAGCTGCCAGCGCCCTATCCACGGGCGCTGGCAGCTATTTACGGCTTGAAACTTGGTTTAGAAGTTCAGCGTACGCTTGTCCACGGCCAGGGCAGCTTCCTTGGTCGCTTCCGACAGCGAGGGGTGGGCGTGGCAGATGCGGGCGATGTCTTCGCTCGAGGCCTTGAACTCCATGGCCACCACGGCTTCGGAGATCAGCTCGGACACCATGGGGCCCACCATGTGCACGCCCAGGATTTCGTCGGTCTCGGCATCGGCCAGGAACTTCACCATGCCGGTGGTGTCACCCAGGGCGCGCGCACGGCCATTGGCCAGGAACGGGAAGGAGCCGGCCTTGTACTTCACGCCGTCGGCCTTCAGTTGCTGCTCGGTACGACCCACCCAGGCGATTTCAGGGCTGGTGTAGATCACCCAAGGGATGGTGGCGAAGTTCACGTGACCGTGCTGGCCGGCAATGCGCTCTGCCACGGCCACGCCCTCTTCCTCGGCCTTGTGCGCCAGCATGGGGCCGCGCACCACGTCACCCACCGCCCACACGCCGGGTAGGTTGGTCTTGCAGTCGCCGTCGACCACGATGGCACCGCGCTCGTCCAGCTGCAGGCCCACGGCCTCGGCATTCAGACCGTTGGTGTTGGGCACACGGCCGATCGACACCACCAGTTTGTCGGCTTCCAGCACCTGGGCTTCGCCCTTGGCGTTGGTGTACTCCAGCTTCACGCCGGCACCGGAGGTGTCGACGTTGCCGATCTTCACGCCCAGCTCGATCTTCAGGCCTTGCTTGTCGAAGGACTTCTTGGCTTCCTTGGCG
The DNA here is from genome assembly GCF_036541385.1 of Comamonas sp. GCA5. Taxonomy (NCBI): domain Bacteria; kingdom Pseudomonadati; phylum Pseudomonadota; class Betaproteobacteria; order Burkholderiales; family Comamonadaceae; genus Comamonas; species Comamonas sp. GCA5. The sequence continues at coordinate 3,680 of NZ_JAZHFR010000074.1, forward strand.
ATCTGCTCGTCGACCGCCGACAGGAAGGCAGGCGCGCCTTCCAGCACGGTCACTTCGGCACCCAGGCGGCGCCACACGGAGCCCATTTCCAGGCCGATCACGCCCGCACCGATCAGCGCCAGCTTCTTGGGCGTGGCGCCCACGCGCAGCGCGCCGTCGTTGGACAGCACCTTGTCTTCGTCGAAAGGCAGGCCGGGCAAGGCACGGGCGTTCGAGCCGGTGGCCACCACGATCTGTGCGCCGACCAGGGTTTCTTCGGCCTTGCCGGCCACCTTGATCTCATAGCCGCCGTCCAAAGCCTTCACGAACGAAGCCGTACCGTGGAAGAAGGTGACCTTGTTCTTCTTGAACAGGTACAGGATGCCGTCGTTGTTCTGCTTCACGATGGCGTCCTTGCGGGCGATCATCTTGCTGACGTCCATGGCCACTTCGCCCGTGCTGATGCCGTGGTCGGCAAAGTGCAGCTTGGCGTGTTCAAAGTGCTCGGACGACTGCAGCAGCGCCTTGGAGGGAATGCAACCCACGTTGGTGCAGGTGCCGCCGGGTGCTGGCGTGCCCGCAGTGGTCGACCAGGCGTCGATACAGGCCACGTTCTTGCCCAGCTGGGCCGCGCGGATGGCGGCGATGTAGCCGCCGGGGCCGGCGCCGATCACGATAACGTCAAATTGCTTGCTCATAACTCAAAATCTCTGTGTGTCAGGTGCTTGAAAAAACCCACCGCAGGGCGTGGCCGAGGGTGGGTTTTCGTCGAGGTTCGAACCCTGTGGGAATTACAGGTCGAACAGCAGGCGGGAAGGATCTTCCAGCGCGTCCTTCATGGCCACCAGGCCCAGCACGGCTTCGCGGCCGTCGATGATGCGGTGGTCATACGACATGGCGAAGTAGTTCATGGGGCGCACCACGACCTGGCCGTTTTCGACCACGGCGCGGTCCTTGGTGGCGTGCACGCCCAGGATGGCGGACTGTGGGGGGTTGATGATGGGGGTGGACATCATCGAGCCGAAGGTACCGCCGTTGGAGATCGAGAAGGTGCCACCGGTCATCTCTTCGATGCCCAGCTTGCCGTCGGCGGCCTTCTTGCCGAATTCAGCGATCTTCTTTTCGATGTCGGCAAAGCTCATCTGGTCGGCGTTGCGCAGGATGGGCACCACCAGGCCACGGGGCGACCCCACGGCGATACCGATGTCGAAGTAGCCGTGGTAGACGATGTCGTTACCGTCCACCGAAGCGTTCAGCACGGGGTACTTCTTCAGGGCATGCACGGCCGCCTTCACGAAGAAGGACATGAAGCCCAGCTTCACACCGTGTTCCTTGGTGAAGTCGTCCTGGAACTTCTTGCGCAGCGCCATCACGGGCGCCATGTTGATTTCGTTGAACGTCGTCAGGATGGCGTTGGTGGATTGCGACTGCAGCAGACGCTCGGCCACGCGGGCACGCAGACGTGTCATGGGCACGCGCTGCTCGGGGCGACCCGACAGGTCTTCCTTGACGGCAGGTGCTGCCACCTGGGGCAAGGCAGCCTTGGGAGCGCCCGTGGGGATGCTGGCACCCGCCTTGATGGCGGACAGGGCATCACCCTTGGTCACACGGCCGTCCTTGCCTGTGCCAGCCACATTGGCGGCGGACAGGTTGTTCTCGGCCAGCAGCTTGGCAGCGGCAGGCATGGCCACATCGCCCTTGTTGGCGGCAGCGGCAGGCGCAGCAACCGGTGCAGCGGCGGCGGCAGGGGCTGCAGCCGCAGGTGCGGCAGCGCCGGCCACGGCTTCGGTGTCGATCTTGGCGATCAGTTGATCGGCAGTCACGGTGGCTCCGTCACCTTGCACGATTTCGGTCAGCACACCAGCGGCGGGCGCGGGCACTTCCAGCACGACCTTGTCGGTTTCGATTTCGATCAGGATTTCGTCCACGGCGACAGCTTCGCCGGGCTTCTTCTTCCAAGTCAGCATGGTCGCTTCGGCGATGGACTCGGACAACTGGGGGACTTTAACTTCTACGATTGCCATTTTGAATTCTTTCCAAAAAGTGGGGGACGCCCCTGCCTAAGCAGGGGTTGTGCCTGGATTACTTGGTCAGGACAAAGCCTTTGAGCTTGGCGAACGCGGCTTCCACCAGGTTCTTTTGCTGCTCAGCGTGCAAGTGGGCATAACCCACAGCTGGCGATGCAGAGGCTGCACGACCGGCGTAACCCAGCTTCTGGCCTTCTTGCATGTTCTCGTAGATGTTGTGCTGGATAAAGAACCACGCGCCTTGGTTTTGTGGCTCGTCCTGGCACCACACCAGTTCCTTGGCATTGGCGTACTTCTTGACTTCGGCCTCGAAGGCCTTGTGCGGGAAGGGGTACAGCTGTTCCACGCGGATGATGGCGACATCGTCCACTTCCTTCTCGGCACGCTTCTTCACCAGATCGTAGTAGACCTTGCCGGAGCAAGCGATGATGCGCTTGACCTTGTCGGCCTTGGCAACGACGGCGGCATCGCGCTCTGGGATCACGGTCTGGAACCCACCGGAGGTGAACTCGGTCAGCGGCGATGTCGCATCCTTGTTACGCAGCAGCGACTTGGGCGTCATGATCACCAAAGGCTTGCGCAGGTTGCGCACCATCTGGCGACGCAGCACGTGGAAGATCTGGCTGGCCGTGGTGGGCTGCACGATCTGCATGTTGGTGTCGGCCGCCAGTTGCAGGAAGCGCTCCAGACGCGCCGAGCTGTGCTCGGGGCCCTGGCCTTCGTAGCCGTGGGGCAGCATCATGGTCAGACCGTTGACACGGCCCCACTTCACTTCACCGGAGGCGATGAACTGGTCGATCACCACCTGGGCGCCATTGGCGAAGTCGCCGAACTGGGCTTCCCAGATCACCAGGGTGTTGGGATCGTTGGAGGCGTAGCCGTATTCAAAGCCCAGCACTGCCTCTTCGGACAGGATGGAGTCGATGACGACGAAGGGCGCCTGGTTCTCGGCCACGTTCTGCAGCGGGATGTAGGTGCCTTCGTTCCACTTTTCACGCTTTTGATCGTGGATCACGGCGTGGCGGTGGGTGAAGGTGCCACGGCCGCAGTCTTCACCAGACAGACGCACGGGGTAGCCCGAGGCCACCAGCGATGCGAAGGCCATGTGCTCACCCATGCCCCAGTCCACGTTGACTTCGCCGCGGCCCATGGCGGCGCGGTCGTCCACCACCTTCTTCACCAGGGAGTGGGGGTTGACGGTCTCGGGCAGCGTGGTGATCTTCTCGGCCAAACGCTTCCATTCGGCCAGAGGAATCGCGGTATCGCCGGCATCGGTCCACTTCTTGCCGAGGAAGGGGCTCCAGTCGACCGCGTACTGGCTCTTGAAGTTGGTCAGCACCACTTCCTGGGTGTGACGGCCTTCGTCCATGGCAGCGCGGTAGGCCTTGGCCATGTCGTCACCCAAGGTCTCGCCCAGGCCTTGGGCTGCCAGCTTGTCAGCATACAGCTTGCGCGTGCCAGGGTGGGCCGCGATCTTCTTGTACATCAGAGGCTGGGTCAGCGCAGGCGTATCTTGCTCGTTGTGGCCCAGCTTGCGGAAGCAGACGATGTCCACCACCACGTCCTGCTGGAACTCCATGCGGTAGTCCAGGGCCAGTTGCATGCTCAGTGCCACGGCTTCGGGATCATCACCGTTCACGTGCAGCACGGGCGACTCGACCATCTTCACGATGTCGGTGCAGTAGGTGGTCGAACCCTTGTCGCGGGGGTCAGAGGTGGTGAAACCGATCTGGTTGTTGATGATCAGGTGCACGGTGCCGCCGGTGGAATAACCACGGGTCTGCATCAGTGCCAGGGTTTCCTGGTTCACACCTTGGCCGGCGAAAGCGGCATCGCCGTGCACCAGCACAGGCATCACCTGCTTGCCTTCGGGGTCGTTGCGACGGTCCATGCGCGAACGCACCGAACCTTCGACCACAGGGTTCACGATTTCCAGGTGGGAAGGGTTGAACGCCAGCGACAGATGCACGGGGCCGCCGATGGTCGACACGTCGGAGCTGAAGCCCTGGTGGTACTTCACGTCACCTGCGGGCAGATCTTCGGGCGCAGTGTGCTCGAATTCGGCGAACAGGTCCTTGGGCATCTTGCCCAGGGTGTTGACCAGCACGTTCAGACGGCCACGGTGGGCCATGCCGATGACCACTTCCTGGACACCCTTGGCACCGGCCGCATTGATCAGCTCGTCCATCGCCACGATGAAAGACTCCCCGCCTTCCAGCGAGAAGCGCTTCTGGCCCACATACTTGGTGTGCAGGTAGCGTTCCAGGCCTTCGGCCGCAGTCAGGCGGTCCAGGATGCGCTTTTTCTGGTCGGCATTGAAAGCAGGCTTGGAGCGGATTGACTCCAAGCGTTGCTGCCACCAGCGCTTTTGCACCTGGTCGGTGGTGTACATGTACTCGACACCGATGGTGCCGCAGTAGGTCTCGCGCAATGCGTTGAGCAACTCGCGCAAGGACATGGTTTCCTTGCCGAAGAAGGTGTTGCCCACGTTGAACACGGTTTCCTGGTCGGCATCGGTGAAGCCGTAGAACGCAGGATCGAGTTCAGGAATTTCAGGGCGCTCGGTGCGCTTGAGGGGGTCCAGATCGGCCCAGCGTTGGCCGACGTTGCGATAGGCCGCAATCAGCTGTTGTACCGCGGTGCGCTTGCGCCCGAGTTCGGAGTCGGCACCGGAAGCCACGACCACCTTGGTGCCGCCTTGCTTGGCGCGCTCAGCGAAAGCATTGATGACGGGCTGGTGGGGAATGTCTTTTGCGTTGGATCCATCGACTGCAGGAACGTGCTGCAGGGCGTCGAAGTATTCGCGCCAAGAATCGGGAACGCTGCCAGGGTTGGCCAGATAGTTCTCATACATTTCTTCGACGTAAGGGGCATTGCCGCCGAAGAGATAGGTGTTGCCTTGGTAGGCTTGGTAGACAGTGGGCTGATCGCTCATATTCCGCTGACCTTCGCTTTCCTGGAGAAAGCTTTAGCTGGTTGGTAAACCTCCCGCGACACGGCTGTACCGATTGGCGGATGCGACTGTGGCAAAGGAAGGGCCTGTTGTTGCTGCGCCATTGTGCCACCGAAAGCACAATTCGTTTGTGAAGGTCTTATGTAAGAGTTGAGGAATTTCATCGTGCATTGCAACAAACACGTGCCTGAAATCCTCCTCAAAACATATTCCTTATGTAAAACCGCTTGCAGCATAGTTTCGGCAATAAGCAAGTCGCGTACAGTCTGTGCTTGAACATCGCACCAGCCGAGCCCCTCATCCCCATCCATCTGGCCATGCCCTCTGAAAAGACCACCAACCGCACCTTCTTGCTTCTCTTGATTGCAGTCAGCGCGGGATTCGGCGTGATTCTGTGGCCCTTTATTGGCGCCATCTTCTGGGCCCTGGCGCTGGCCATCCTGTTCCACCCACTGAACAAGCGCCTTTCGCAGCGCATGCCCAGCAAACCCAACCTAGCCACCCTGGTCACTTTGGCGCTCTGTCTGCTGGGAGTCATACTGCCGCTGGTGCTGATCGCCACCTCCGTGGTCAGCGAAACCGTGATCATCTACAACCGCATGTCGACGGGGCAGCTGGACTTCGGCACCTACTTCCAGCAGATCAGTGCCGCCATGCCCGCGTGGATGAAAGATTTGCTGCAACGCATCAACCTGGCGTCGACCCAGGAAATCCAGAGCAAGCTCTCCAGCGTGGCCGCCGAAGCCGGCAAGCTGATCGCGGGCAAGGCCGTGGAACTGGGCCAGAACACGCTGGGCTTTGTGGTGAGCTTCGGCATCATGCTGTACCTGCTGTTCTTTCTGCTGCGCGACGGCACCCGCCTCGCACAGCGCGTGCGCAACGCCATCCCGATGGAACGCGAGCACAAGCAGGCACTGGCCGACAAGTTCGCCACCGTCATCCGCGCCACCGTCAAGGGCAACCTGGTGGTTGCCTGCGCCCAGGGGGCACTGGGCGGCCTGATCTTCTGGATTCTGGACATCCAGGGCGCTGTGCTCTGGGGGGTGCTGATGGCCTTTCTGTCGCTGCTGCCCGCAGTGGGCGCCAGCCTGATCTGGGGGCCGGTCTCCATCTACTTCATGGCCACCGGCAGCGTCACCCAGGGCCTGGTGCTGGCCACCTATGGCGTGGTGGTGATCGGGCTGGTGGACAACATTCTGCGCCCCATACTCGTTGGCAAGGACACCAAGCTGCCTGACTACATCGTGCTGATCACCACCTTGGGGGGCATGTCGATTTTCGGGCTCACCGGCTTCGTGATCGGCCCAGCCATCGCCGCCCTGTTCATCGCCTGCTGGGAAATCTTCAGCCCGCAACAACCGGACGAGTAAGCCCCCCATCAAAAAGCCGCCCTCATTGGCGGCTTTTTTGCAGAAATCTCACGCTCACCACTCCCCGATGCTGCGCACCAGATGGTCCAGGTCACATGGCGTGGGGCCAGCCTGGGCTTGCACTGCCTGCGGTGCATCGCCACCCATCTTCGCCACATTGGAGGCTTGCCCCTGCTGCAAGGGCGCAGACAGTGGCTGGTGCTGCGTATGGTGGCGGCCAAAGGTGTGACCGGACAACAGGCTGTGGGTGGCAGGTGGTGTGGACATGGCGGCACGCTCCTTGAACTCGACTGTAAGAAGCCTGAACAACCGCCGCCGTAGGACAAGGTTCACAAGGACTGTCACTGGGGCCTAGGTATAACCCTCACCCAGTCGCCAGCGCGGCCCTCGGATTCCTTTAAGCTTGCCGCCCTATGCCGCAAACGATTGCCCGCCCAGCCCACAGCGAACTGCTCATCAAAAAAAGCCGCTTCATCGGTTGCGTGCAACCCATGCACGATCGCGCCAGCGCCCAGGCGGTGGTCGATGCCCTGCGCCAGACCCACCCTGGCGCCGCCCACGTTTGCTGGGCCTTGCTGGCGGGCGGCCAGTCGGCTGCGGTCGATGATGGCGAGCCCAGTGGCACGGCGGGCCGCCCAATGCTGGAAGTCCTGCGCCACCACGACCTGGAAGGCGTGCTGGCCACCGTGGTGCGCTATTTTGGCGGTGTCAAGCTGGGCGCCGGAGGCTTGGTGCGCGCCTACACCGACAGCGTGGCCCAGGCCTTGCTGCAGGCCGAAAAGATCACCTTGCAGCGCATGGTGACGCTGCAGTGCAGCCTGCCCTATGCCCTAGAAGGCTGGCTGCGCCGCGAACTGGAGCAGGCCGGCGCCCAGTTGCAGAACATCCGCCACCACAGCCGCGTGGACATGCAGTGGAGCATGCCCCAGCCGCACAGCGCAGCCCTGGTCCAGCACCTCAACGACGGCGGCCAGGGACGGATTGCTTGGCTGCCCTACTGGCCCGATTGATTCCAAGGCCCAGCCCCGCCAGCCTGCGCGTATCGGCCAAACAAAGCGGGCAATCGGTTTTTTATTGATCGACCGCAAGGTGGGCTCCACTTTTAGAGTTCAGGCATTCCTACCGGACCCTGCCTGACCATGGATTTACGCTACGCCACCGCCCTTCGCAACGCCACCAACGCTTGGGCGCAGAACCGCGTCACCGACAGCCTGACGCTGCAGGAGCTGCGCCGTTCCCCCAACCAGCAGCAGCAACCGCAACGCGACCATCCCGCCACGCCGGGCAGCGCTGCAGCCACACCGATGGCGCACGCCCAACCCGAGCTGGCGCGCTACGGCAACCTGGGCACACGCCTCAACGTATTTGCCTGAGGCCGCCGACCGCGGCCTCCAAACCGGATTACAGTCGTGGCATGAGCACCACCCCAGCCACCGGCGAAGACCACCACAAACCCGCTTACCCCCTGGTCACCGCCTTGACCGCTATCCGCAAGGCCCGTCATATGACCCAGGCCGAACTGGCCCAGCATGCCGGGCTGTCGCGCATGACGGTGCAACGGCTGGAAAGCAACGGACTGGATCCACGGCTGTCCACCCTGCAGGAAATGGCTCGCGTGCTGGAGCAGGAGATGGTGACCATCCCCCGGCACCTGCATGGCAGCTTCCACGAATGGTTGGCCGCGCAAACCGCGCACGGCAAGACCCACCCTTAAACACCCCCCTCATCCAGCCGCAGCAGTTGCGGCAATGCCTGGGCCGCCGTGGCGCGCACACAGGCATCGGCCAGCCTGTCCAGCTCGGTCGCATCGGGGTTGACCACCACCACACGTGCACCCTGCTGGTGGGCTTGAAAGACCAGCCCCGCTGCCGGGTAGACCACGCCCGAGGTGCCCACCACCAGCATCAGGTCGCAGGTTTGCACCGCGGCTTCCGCCTGCGCCAGGGCCGCCGCTGGCAGGTGCTCGCCAAACCAGACCACGCCGGGGCGCACCGTGTTACCGCAGGTGGGACAAGATGGCGGCTCGCCCCCACGCTGCACGGCAGCCTCTAGATCGCACTGCGGGCACACCGCGTCCAGCCATTGGTGGGCCAGCAAATCCCCGTGCAGGCAGATCACACCGGGGCTGCCCGCCCGCTGGTGCAGGCCGTCCACGTTCTGCGTCACCAGTTGCAGCTTGCCCGGGTGGTGATGGGCAAACTGCGCCAGCGCCTGGTGCGCGGCATTCGGCTGCACTGTGGACACCAGGGCACGCCGGTGGGCGTACCACTGCCAAACGCGCTGCGGGTGGGCCCGAAAACCTGGCTCCGACGCCATCTCCTGCGGATCGAACTGCGCCCAGATGCCGGTTTGCACGTCGCGGAACGTGGGCACCCCCGACTCGGCACTGACGCCCGCGCCGGTCAGCACCGTCACTTGCCGGGCCTGCTGCAGCCAGGCGCGCACTTGCCGCAGAATTTCAGTGTTTTCTGGCTCTAGCGCAGGCATGGCAAGCGCTGACAGCTATCTTTTTGTGCTTATGCCTGGCGCTGGCGCACGGCCTCGTACAGGCACACGCCACTAGCCACGGACACGTTCAGGCTTTCCACGGCACCTTGCATGGGAATGCTGATCAGCTCGTCGCAGGTCTTGCGGGTCAGCTGGCGCATGCCGTCGCCCTCGGCGCCCAGCACCAGGGCCACGGGGCCCTTGAGGTCCACCTGGTACAGGTGCTTGTCGGCATCACCGCTGGTGCCGATGATCCAGATGTTGCGCTCCTTGAGTTCCTTGAGCGTGCGCGCCAGGTTGGTCACCATGAAGTACGGCACGGTCTCGGCCGCGCCGCTGGCCACCTTGGCCACCGTGGCGTTGATGCCCGAGGCATGGTCCTTGGGCGCGATCACGGCGTGCACGCCCGCACCGTCAGCCACGCGCAGGCAGGCGCCCAGATTGTGCGGATCGGTCACACCATCCAGCACCAGCAGCAAGGGGTTCTGCACCCCGCTTTCTTCCAGGTCGTCCAGCAGCTCTTCGAGCGTGCGGGTGTCCTTGACCTCGTCCACGCGCGCGGCCACGCCCTGGTGGCCGTGGCTGCCGGCCAACTTGGCGATGCGCATGGCATCGGCTTCGATCAGGCGCGCACCGGCTTCCTTGGCTTTTTCCAAGAACTGGCGCATGCGCGCATCGCGGCGCGTGCCTTCGTAATAAATCTCAATGATGGATTGGGGCGCGGTCTTCAGACGCACGCCGACGGCATGAAAGCCGAAAAGCACTTTGGGGGACGACATAGGGCAGCGATTATCCCGCTTCGCAGCCCCGCGCCAAGGGCCGCACACAGATACCTGTAGAGCGGGCTTCGATTCATGCCGGTGTATGGCCTTGGCACTTCATAGCGCCAAGTTATGAATTCATGCACCCGACAAGGGATCCACGAACTCCCTACACTTGCGCACTTTCCCGACTTCGGTGCACGCTTTTTCATCATGTTCCACCCCCTGCTGCGCTGGTCCAAGCAGACCAGCATCGTCACGCAAATCGTCATCGGCCTGGTGCTGGGGATTGCGTTGGCCCTGATCTGGCCGGACGCCGCCCTGCGCGTCGAGCTCTTGGGCACCCTGTTCATTTCGGCCCTCAAGGCCGTGGCGCCCATCCTGGTGTTCGTGCTGGTGATTGCCGCCATCAGCAACCAAAGCCCCGGCCAGACCGGGCACCTGCGCCCCATCCTGGGCCTGTACCTGGTCGGCACCCTGACCGCCGCCATCGTCGGCGTGACGGCCAGCATGCTGTTTCCCTCCACGCTGGTGCTGCAGGATGCGGCCTCGGGCATGGCCGCCCCGGGCGGCATCGGTGAGGTGTTGGTCCAGTTGCTCAAGAGCGCCGTGGCCAACCCGGTCAACGCCCTGCTGAATGCCAACTACATCGGCATCCTGGTGTGGGCCATTGCCATCGGCATCGCCCTGCGCAAGGGCGCGGACAGCACCCGCCAGGCCATGGCCGACCTGTCCAGCGGCATCACCCTGATCATCCAGGCCGTGATCCGCCTGGCGCCGCTGGGCATTTTCGGCCTGGTGGCCTCCACCGTGGCCACCACCGGCACCCAGGTGCTGGCTGGTTATGTGCACCTGCTGGCGGTGCTGCTGGGCTCCATGCTGTTTGTGGCGCTGATCGTCAATCCCCTGATCGTGTGGTGGCAGATCCGCCGCAACCCCTACCCGCTGGTGTGGATGTGCCTGCGTGAAAGCGGCGTCACCGCCTTCTTCACCCGCAGCTCGGCTGCCAATATCCCCGTGAACCTGGCCATCGCCAAGCGGCTGAACCTGGATGAGAACACCTACACCGTGTCCATCCCCCTGGGGGCCACCATCAACATGGCCGGCGCGGCCATCACCATCAGCGTGCTGTCGCTGGCGGCCGCCCACACCTTGGGCATCGCGGTGGACATGCCCACGGCCATACTGCTGTGCGTGGTGGCCTCGGTCTGCGCCTGCGGCGCCTCGGGCGTGGCCGGTGGATCTCTGCTGCTGATCCCCCTGGCCTGCTCGCTGTTCGGCATCTCCAACGATGTGGCCATGCAGGTCGTGGCCATCGGCTTCATCATTGGCGTGCTGCAGGATTCCGCCGAAACAGCGTTGAACTCGTCGACCGACGTGCTGTTCACCGCCGCGGCCTGCATGGCCAAGGAGCAGCGCCAGGGCTGACGCCTGCCGCACTCCCGTCGACCAAGGCCCTGCGCAGGGCCTTTTTCATGGGCATCCCATGCCTGCGCCCACAAAAAAGTTCTGGTGTCAAGTCCTTTGTGCAAATCACGCAGGACTTGAAACCGTATATGGGACAGTAGGTTAGCTCTTTTCTCGGCCACTTTGGCGCGGTGTGGCTTCGTGGGCTAGGAGCCACATAGGAGCGTTGGGAGAGAAAGCCACATCGCACTGTGTCGTGCTGGATTGCCGAGGGACGGCGGGCTTGTCTTGTCATCATAGCCCAGGCGGCTCTTGGCGGCATCCAGAATGAAGAACGCGCAGCCTTGGGCTGCGCGTTCGATGGATGTTGCTGGGCAGGCTTCGAGGGCCATCACGTCGGCTTGGACGGCACGCTCCGCGTCGTGGTGCCCTTCCTGAATCCCCGATCCCCCGCCATGAACGCCTCCAGCATGTGCGGGATCAACTTCTCGGCATCGACGGCCTCGCCATACGCCTGCGCGTGCAGCGCGGCGTAGCGGTCGAGGTCGGCTTTCAAGCTGGCCGGGCAGGCAAAGGTCAGCTTGACGCTCTCGGTCTTGGGCAGCGGCCCTAGCCGCAGTTTCTTCGTGTTCATTGGGAAGCTCCCCGGTTGAAGAACAGCGGCTGGCACGGCCGCAGCACCAGATCCCGGTTCACGATGACGCGAACCGGCAGGCCCGGCCTAATGGTCAGCGTCGGCTGGATGTCCATGTTGCGCCGGGTGATCTCCTGACCCACCTGATTGATGCTGTCCTGGGCGCTGTCGCGCCCCGCGATGACGATGCGGTTGCCGTCCTGGCGGTTCTCTGGCGCGGCCAACTCGGCGCCTACGCCCAGCAGCGTCGTCAGCACGGCGCCCGCGACGATGCGATTCCAATGCCAGTCCACGTCGTCTTCCAGGCCGGCGTAGCCGGCTGGATCGGTGCCGACAAGGTTGTCGAGCGTCAGCGAGGACGTATCGGGCAGGATGACCCGGTTCCACACCACCTGCACGCGGCTCTGCCCGTAGCTGACCTGGCTGTTGTATTTACCCAGGATGCGCGACCCCTGCGGGATCAACAGGAACTTGCCCGTGGCCGAGTCATAGACCGGCTCCGTCACCGTGGCGATCACGTCGCCTGGCAAGTCCGACTTGATGCCCGTCACCAGCGCGCCCGCAATCACCGTTCCGGCCATGACCTGATACGGCGAGGCCGGCATTTTCAGGTTTCCGGAATTGCGGGTTTCCATAGAGCCGCCTTTCAGGAACGCCTCTTTCTGGTCTTGCCGGTTTTGCACAGCTGTCGGATCGGCAGGCTGGGGCGCCGCCGAGGCCGGCCCAGCCGCGAGCGGGTCGAAGGCCGCGAGCGTGTTGGCAGCACCAGGCACACCCGGCGGCGCCACCGTGGCCGTGGCGGCGGCCTGGCCCTGGCCGCCCGAGCGGAAAAACACCGACGAAGCCGCTGCGGCTTCCGCCTCCTTGCGCAAGGCGTCGTTGGGATCGTGGCCGGGGGCCGCGTAAGCGGCCACGGCGGACTGCTGCGAGTTCACGATGGCCGGGCCAAGATCGCCCGGCAGTGGCGGCCCCAGCTCGGGCACCTTCGGCGGCAGCTTCGAGTAGTCGGACGGCAGGCCGTCCAGCCCTTCGGACTTCGAGACGCGATCGACGTTGTAAAGCTCGGTCTGCTCGCCCGCGCCGCGCCGGTGCGGTTGCAATGACCAGATCGTGGCCCCGAGCACGGCGACCGACAGGCCGCCGACGAGGACGGCCAGCGTGCGCCGGTTCAACCGGGTCACGGCACGCGGCTGGGCGCGAAGCGCCACCGCCTCGGGCGCGACCTTGCCTGCCTGCCGCGTGGCGAGGTCGGGGGTATCGTCCTGGCTCATGGTCAGTTCCTCCGTGCCACGCCATCCGTGCGCTCGATCCGCACCACGTCGCCCTTGTCACCGCCCAGGCGCAACTCTGCCGCGCCAAACAGGCGATCCACGATGTAGTACGGCGAACGGAAGCGGTAGTTCACCAGTTGCCCGTCGCCTTCCGGCCCGATCACGAACAGCGGCGGCAGTTCGCCTTGCGCGATGCCGGCGGGGAACTGGATATAGACCTTCTGCCCGTCGTCGAAAGCGCGCAGCGGCTTCCACGACGGATTGCTGCCGCCGATCGCGTAGCGAAAGCGCAGGTTCTCCAGCGACAGGCCGCTATCCACCGGCGCGGCGGCGCTGGCCGCTTGCGCCTGGCGCTGCAAGGCCAGCATCCGGTCGCGCGGGTACTCCCAGGACACCGACGCCATCCACGTCTTTTCCGTGGAAGTCAGTTCCAGCAGGTACGTCCTCCGGCTGGTGATGATGACCAGATTGGTCTTGAGGCCCGAGCGGATCGGCTTGACCAGCACGTTGACGCGCAAGTCGGCACCGCTGCCGCTGGACGTGTCGCCCACGATCCAGCGCACGGTATCGCCGGCGGCCACCGTCACCAGCTCCTCGCCCGGCTGCAAGGCAACCATCGTCACCCGGCCCACGGCCGCATAGACCTGATACAGCGCGCCATCGGTGAAGGGCCACACCTGAATCGCGTTGACGTAGCCCTCGCGCGTGGGCGCGACACGCGCCTCGGCATTGGCGCGTGAAACGCGCACCTTCTCGTCGGCCGGCTCGGGCGTGGGCTTGGCGTCCTCGGCCTCGGGTGCCGGCATCAACTGCGCCGGCATCGGCAGCACCTCGGGCACGGCCACAACCTCCACGGGCGCGGGCGGCTCCGGCATCGGCTGGGCCTGCACCGGCACCGGCTCATCGAGCGAGATGGTCGGCGGCGGCTTGCCTTGCGTGGCGCAGCCCGCCAGGGCAACAAGCATCAACGGCAAAGCGTAAAAGCGGAAAGACAGGTTCATGGTTTTGCTCCTTCGGAAGAATCCAGCTCGCGGCTCCAGGAAAGGCCGTTGACGTAGATGCCCAGCGGGTTCTTGCGCAGGCGTTCTTCGGTGCGCGGCGGCTGGAGCACGATGGACACCACGGCCGTCCACCGTTCCAGGCCCGCCGCAGCGCCGTTGACGTAGCGGCGTTCCGTCCAGCGCACGTTGAAAGACGTGTCGCTGGCACGCACGACGCTGGTGATCTGCACCGTCACCGACTCCTTTCCGATGCGCGCGAACGGGTCGTTGACCCGCGCGTAGTCGTTGAGCACGGCCGCGCCTTTGTCGGTCGTGTAGTCGTAGGCGTCCAGCCAGTTCTGGCGGACGACGATGGGGTCGATGGACAGCGAGCGCACCAGCGTCACGAAGCGCGCGATGTGGTGCGCCGTCTGCGCATCGTTGGGCCGGTACGGCGTGGCGGCTTCGCCCACGGCGCGCACCTGGCCCGCGTTGTCCACCTCCACGACGTAGGGCGTCACGATGGATTGCGCCGAGCGCCACACCAGTCCGCCGGCCATCAGCAGCGCGAGCGTGAGGCAGCCGAAGGCCATGAATCGCCAGTTCTTGGCCTGGACGCGGGCCGAGCCGATACGGTCGTCCCACACCTGGCCGGCGGTTTGGTACGGCGTGGCAGGCTGCGGCGTGTCGGCGTAGCGCACCTGCGGTTTCTTGAATCGCATGGTCAGTTCTCCTTGTGAATCGCGTCAGTCGTCGGAGCCGCGCAGGCTCGGGCCTTGCCCGGAGCCGCCGCCGTCGCCATCCGCGCAGCGCGTGGGCAGCGGTTGGTCGCGGCGTGGGTGAGCTGCTGGC